>JAJZXX010000147.1 GCA_021806205.1 Bacillota bacterium
CCTTCATCTCCCACCAGGAATACCAACGTATTGCGAAACTTGCGAAGTTCTGTCCCATGGTTCTTAAAGAGGTCTTGCAATCGGTCGGGGATAGGCGGAGCCGAGAGTCCTGTGGACCGAATATCTAAAAGCGGACTATCCGGGCTCATGACGACCAAACGCAGCGTGGCCTTGTCATCTAAGACGCTGGATTCACTGGGGTAATAGACACATTGAAAGGCGCCTTGTTGAAACACCTGTTGGATTTTCGTAATCAGCTCGTCGCGAACATCGGTGTTGTGGATCATGGCCACTTCATCGGCAACCACCTTATTCAGAGACGGCTCCGTCTGAAAGCGAAATTGACGTCCATCGGGAATCATGTACCACGCCACGTTGACGAAGTCATCCAAGGCTGCTTGAGCTAAGTCCAAGTCGAGACCCGGGCGCGCCACACCCACCATCACATCAGAAAGAGTCGCACCCGATGCCTTCCCCTGGACCAGACTGTGGAGATAAATCACGTGGGCCGATTGGGAGACTATGGGTGACCCCACCCGTGCCGACCATTGCAAATCGAGACGCTGCGCATGGGCATCTTGGTGGTCGTTGGCCACGTCGGCTCGAAGAGCATGCGTGAACGCTTCCCGTTTGATCCGACTGGTCAGTTGCGGTTGCAAGTGCGTTTCGGTCACGTCAACCAAGGCTGGTAAAATGAGCTCCGGATCATCCGCTCGGGACCACAGATTTTGCACCGTCTGAGCCAGGACCCGCAAGGCTCCCCGCGTCTTATTGAAATCTGGGATGGTGGCGACCTTGCGATCTAAGATATCCAACAAGGCCGGGTGAAAGGGATACGCCGCCTCCATGCTAGCACGGTACCCGGGAGTTACCACTTCCGAGGGTAGCGCCCATTCTCGAGCGAGGGCCTCTTGATAGCAGTCCTGAAAGGCATCGACCGTGCGAGTTCGCACCACATCGTCTATCTCCCGAAACAAGCGACGCGTCACAATGGCCGCGATCTCCGCGTCACCCGTGGGACGAATAACGGTCTCGACACGGGCTGACACCGCATCTAATTCCCGCAGAAGTTCTTCGGCCTCCTCCGCATACGCCTCCCGTGCCAGGGAATAGACAATCACCACGTTTGGAAGACTCGCGGCCAACGTCAGAAGTCGTTGCATAAACGGGATCGTCACACCCGCTAACGTCGTGTGTCCGATGGTCACCGCCTTGGCCGTCCGCAGGTATGCGGGGAGCTCATCCATTAAGAGAACGACCGGTTGCCCAGCCAAAAGCTTGTGGAGTTCATCATCACCCGGTGGAATGCGGTCATCCTCGAACGACTTCCAGGCTTCCCATGCCACTTTGCCCCCGACTTGGTAGGCCATTTCCCCCCATAGAGTGCGGGTGCTGACCCCATCGTCGTAGGTGACACAATTATTGGCCGCGTACTTATCACCCACAAGCACCACAGTTCGAATGGGTGCATCGGGAATGAGCGAGTCCGGTAGAAGCTGACGGGATAGGTCGCGTAATCGATGGGCCTCCTGTGCCAAATGATACACCGTGCTCATCACATGGGTTTTGCCGCCACCAAATGCGGTTTCCAATCGAATGACACCCGCCGAGCCGGGTTGATTCTTCAACCGTCCAAAAACTTGTTGCAGCGTGTCCCGAAGCCCTTCGGTCGGATAGGTTTGGCCCAAGAAGAGTTCGGGATCTTGATAGACCGCTGGCGCCTGATGACGATAAAGTCGCATCAAATCGGCCGCAAAGTCACTATCAGTGAGTTCTTTATTCAAAATATACGCATGCGGAAACGCCCCGCCGCGAACACCCATGATGATTCCACCGTCCTCGCATTATTCCATTTTGTCATTTTATCATTTCTCGACATATCTACCATTTTCCTCCCTTGATCGAAGGAACAAAAATATATTTTGCAGTTACCAAAATAGTAATCGCCTCCCTTGGGCAGCATCGCGCTTGCTCGACACGTTTTAAAAAGATTTTCGACGACATCTGTCCGTGCCGCCGAACCTTTTGTCCGCACCGAGCTAAAACATTAGAATGATTACTTATTAATAACTTTCGAGAAACACATCTCAACAAAGGCATTACTGTATCCATGGTTCGCTCTGGTAGGAACAGAACGGCTGGCACCATAAGAATGTTTCCAATGATGGAGCACGCATCTTTAATTGCGTGGCCAAGTGACTGCATCCTTTTCTCTTCGGTGGCGAAACCAGCGCTGAAACAACTTAATGATTCAATTAATTAGCAAGTTCGCAAAAAACACGATATACTCCCCGTAAAGTGCCTAGCATGAGTCCTACGGCACTAAGGTGCGAATATACCCAGCGACAACGCGTGACCGCCTAGCGTGAATTCACGCGACAATTGGTATTTCCAGATGTTCTATAGGGGGCCAATTTTGCGAATTAATGAACAAGTGGAATTGCCATACGTTTTGCTAGATGCTTTGAATCGAAATGAACTGGTTGTCTTTGCAGGAGCAGGCGTATCTAAGGCACCCCCGACAAAGTTACCTTTGTTTGATGAACTCGCGGATCGTGTGCAAAATACAGCAACAGCTGTTCCGCGTGGGAACGACGAAGCCCCTGATCGGTATTTGGGCCGACTCACGCAGCAAGCTGTACCGGTCCCCACCGACACCATTGTCCGTCGGTTGTTGACCGATCCTGATACACCTTACAATGACCTCCATAAGTACCTTTTAAAGTTGTTTAATACCCCAGAGCGGTGCCGAATTGTGACTACGAATTTTGACCCGCTTTTCACGCGGGCGGCGTCCCGCGTATACAAGAAGACGCCTCCCGTATATCACGCGCCAGCCTTGCCACGAGGGCAGGACTTTACCGGATTGGTCTATCTCCATGGGGACGCCTCGCAAAGGCACTCCCAACTCGTATTGGATGACCGGAATTTTGGAATGGCGTATCTGACGGAGGGCTGGGCACGCCGGTTTATCGTCGACGTGTTTTTGCATTACGTCGTACTCTTCGTTGGCTATAGTCACAATGACACGATAATGCAGTATTTGGCGCGTGGGTTGCCGCCCGATGCCAAGCCGCGATTCGCCTTAACTGAGCAATCTGAAAGTGCGGCGGAGCACTGGACGCGACTCGGCATCCAGCCCGTAGAGTACCCCTTAGGAATAAGAGGTAGCCATAGGGCTCTTGCGGTCACTATAAAAGATTGGGTCCGTCTTGCCACCAAAGGATACTTACAGCGTAATCTTAAAATCGATTACTTGTTGAGTGAGGCTCCACCCTCAATTCAGAATGCGGACACGGACTGGTTGTTGTGGTTCATGAAGGAGCAGGGCACATTACGATATACCCTCGGCCGCGCCTCATCCGACTGGTTGTTGTGGTTTGATGAGCGGGGTTTGTTGGGTCACTTACTTGATAACGCGACGGGAAGCTCTGAAGAAGAGTCCAGAGAATGGATAGAGTTCATTGTCCGTCTATTGGTGGCGGGAGACAAAGACTCAGACAAAGTGCTGGGCCTGATCGGTCGGCATGGGAGTCACTTACCACGTGCGCTTTGGGCGCGTATTGCGCAGCAATTAGCATATGGCAAGAATGCCATATCCCCACATGTTGTTGCTACATGGGTACAGGTTCTGATTAGTACTTGTCCCGACGGCATAGCCTCTGGTGCGCTTGTAGAGTTATCGCATGATGCAGCGATTGCCGGTTCGCCACCGTTGATGCTGACCATTATGGATGTTGTGAGTCGACCTACAGTTCGCATTGAGCAGGCAAGCAGCGAACCAGCCAATTATGTATCTCCGACGATGCCTGCGACCGCATATGAATTTCGTGGTGCGTGGGCGGCTGTTTGGAGACCCCTGATTCGAACACACGGTGGACTTATTTATCGAATTATTTCCCGACAACTGGAAGTGGCCTACGGCATGTTGGTAGCCACTTCTCAGACAAACATACAGTTTGATCCCATTTCGCATTGTCGTGACCAGATCGCGATAAAGTCTGGAATCGATGCAGAGTACGACTGGGCGGTTCTCATCGACGCTGCAAGGGATTTGATTGACGACATAGATCCTAAGAACCCCGAATACGATTCATTTCTCCACGGTTGGTCGGTCTCTTCTAGTCCGACGCTGCGTCGCCTGTACCTGTACGGGTTACAGGCATCAAAGATGCCCCCTGACCGCAAACTGCAGGATCTCTGTGACCCAAGCTGGGTGACGTCCCTGATATATCGCCGTGAGATGGTTGATCTCCTCAAGACCGTTTTTTGCGTTGCCAAGCAGAGAACGCGAAATAAATTTTTAAAGGTCGTTGAAGATGCCCATCGGGTGGAGCGGGAAACGGTCGTGGCCAACTATATGTGCTATCTCCTACATCTGTCGGTTCAATGGTGCCCGGAAGACCAAACGGCTCGCCGTGCCTTTGACAGGGTTCGCAAACTATCTCCGACGTTCGATGCCAGTGCCTATGACGTCTTATTGGAAGGCAAGCCCGACACCCTGTTTATGGTTCCTGCAACGACATCCGGTGAGCAACTGTTGGCGATGAATCCCGTGGACGTGCTCAGATTAATCAAGAAGGCACCAATGAGGTGGTACGCTAGCGCTGTCGCCAGAGCCGTCCAAGAAGACTTCGTACAGACGTGGAATTGGGTCAAAACACTGGTTGCTAAAGCGTATTGGGATCATCCGTTGTGGAGTGACTTGATAATCGCATGGGCACGAATGGAGATCAGTCCGGACCAGTGGAAGCTGATTACAACATGCCTTTCTGAACATGAGGAGTTGGCCTCTATTGCTGGAGATGTCGGTCATCTCTACGTCAACGCGTACCGGAAAGACTCAGGTTCATTGCCTCGTGATGTAAAATCACAACTGGACGATCTTGTCGATAAGCTGAGCGGAACGCTCCGAAATATTCCGGAAGTTAGCGATGCGGTTCCGGACGCAAGGGACCATAATTGGTTGAATTTCGCCATGTCCCATCCGTCCGGTGCAGTAGCGACGCTAATGATGCATCGTTTGGCCGATTTGCAGGACAGCGATGATGGTCGGGGGACCGTCTCCCATTATCTATCTCTTTTGACTGCAATGTTAGACGGAACAGGTGCAGGTGATGTCGCAACCCGAGTCATTGTTGCTCAGAATGTGGGATTCCTCGTGTCAGTTGACAAGGAGTGGGTGGCGGAGATTGTCATGCCACGATTCTCAGTGGCGGGCGAGGGCCAAGCGCGGGCTCGGCAAATGTGGCATGGTTACCTCGGAGCAGGAAATTGGACATGGTCCGTTATTCCATCGTTGCTTCCGTACTACAGACAGTTGTTTTCAATTATCGCGAATGAACCATCCGAAATAGCTGTCAAACAATTTTTTAGGCATATGGCTCTGTTGGCGGTCTTTTGGCCAGAAGCGAAGGAACCAGATTGGCTTAATGAATTCCTGAGCCAAGCGTCGGACAGCGGGCGGCAGCAGTGGGCGGAGTGGGTTCAGAGGGATCTTCACAGCATGAGCCCGGATTCGAGGGATACGGTCTGGGATGGTTGGTTGAAAGGGTATTGGGAACGTCGAGTAACAGGGCTTCCAGTTCCATTGTCGCCCGGAGAACTGGGCGCGATGATTAGATGGGGATACGAGTTTGGCCACTCCCAGAAACGTTATCGAGAGGCAGTAAATCTCATTGTTCAAGGTCCGCCAAGTAACGAACGGCCTCAGCGAATGGTCTACAACATTAAGACAAACAACCTGGTGACCTTGGCACCGGGGGACACTCTTAAACTAGTGTACTACGTGCTACACGGACTGGGTCCCAACGAACCTTTTGATCGGAGAGACATAGAACACATTGCAAATGAGGCTCGTATTCATGGCGCTCCCAAAGCCAATCATCAGGCAGTAATGGAGGAACTCGCTCGTCTAGGATAAGATCGTTACTAACTACCTCTTTAGCGATGCGAGCGTTTCCTAGAGGCGACAATAGATAGGAGGCAGAGCGTGACTCCAACTTCAGATGACATCAAAGACTTAATATCGTACTTAGGTCCCGAAGCAGACGAAATTGCTGTAATCTCTGCGGTCGCACATGAGGGAAACGATGGCTACCAACTTCTCAAGGCTTCGGTCTTAATCGGACCATCAGAGATGGGACAAACCAACTGGAACGGCTGGAAGAAGCAACACGGCGAATTGGAGTTCCCCCAGGAACCGCTGGATCCCACGTACGTGACGGAATCAGGTCCGTTAACTATTGTCCGTGTTGTCACCGACATTACCACGGTTTCTGGTTGGTTAGGAAGTTTGGTCGAGACCGGTATCTCACAAGGCATCGCAATGGTATTCCCCAATGTAAAAGCAAAGTTGGAAAAACCCGTGGCACCGATCCGTGTTTCAAGAAACCTAGAGACCAACGCATCATCTTTTGTGCATAGTGCCGTACGGTCCGCAACAGGATTCTTTTTTGGCGCCGCTTCAACGGCATCAGTTTGGGATCCCGATTGGGGCGAATCCGTAACCCCGGCATTGTTAATGACTGGTCTCCATTTGGGCCAAGACCTTCAGGGAGGCGTGTTATTGGCGCGGCTCGAACGGCGTGCTTGGATAAACTGGCTTCGCGCCAGCACAAACATGGAGACGCTAGAATGTAATATCGGGTTGGAACCCGCGCGGATTGACGTCGCAGACCTTGTGTTGTCCATTGAGGAGTGGGTTTCAGGAGAGATTGTTCACTCGCAACAGATTAAGCTTGAGGCTCTGCCAAGCGTTGACGCCATGCGGGGGAAGCCACACATTACGGTGCCGGTACCAACCTTGGGCAGTCAAATACAACGACTGGTGCGGCTGTATGATAGGAACGGGTCGCTACTAGACACGACAAAGCTCTTTTGGATCGTCGAATCTATTAAGATGAATCTGCGCGTAACAACCGGGGACAAGGTTAGTGAACATGTGACTATGGTAGGGGAGAATCGAACACTACCTTCCCTTGTCGAACGCGCAGACGCCATCGAGCGTGTTCGCGCAGCATATGCTACCTTATTCACCGCAGGCGTGGAAGGTACATGGGTGGTCCCCGGCTCTGGGGTCAGTGCCGCCGATGCGATCGCACAGAGACTATCCCAAGCCCGCGGAGTTCTACACGTAGTTGATCGGTATTTTGGAAAGAGCCCCGATGACTGGAAATTATTCGATCAAGTAACCATTCCTGTTCAGGTTTTGACGTCGTTGGGAAATGCTCCTCCAAGCCCGGTGCCCAAGATCGATGTCCGTTGGTTAAAAGGGAAACCCGCACCGTTTCACGGAAGAGCCTACCTTTGGGACGGGGGAGGACTAACTGTTAATGCGAGTCCGAATGGTTTCAGTGGTAGTCCTGTTCTAATAAGCTACCTGGATGTTGCCGTCAGCCACAAATGGCTAGATTACTTTGCAGCTTGGTGGAGTAGCGCGAGTATCAAACCTTGACCCGGCGCGACGATCGTCAGGGTCCGGCTTTACGGAACAATGAAGCGGTGATAAAAGCCGTCGGCAACTCTCACAGTTTGATTATCCTTGATTGCTATTACATACCATCCACCGCTTAATCTCCGCTCCGCTCTCTCGTGGTGACGGCTCATGGTGACGCCGAGGGAAATGTGGAGTTCGTTTGGGAAATAAAAAACCCGCAATCGCTTGCGGTGAAAGGGTTTGTGGATGGTGTCCCCGGCAGGATTCGAACCTGCGACGCCGGGATTAGAAGAACCGCACTCTGGCGTCTATGAGGTTGCTCCGATGCGCTGGAGGCCTTGTCCTTCAACGACTTCGCATTTTCGCGTGTCCATACTGTCGCTCCCAAAAGACCCTTTCCATCACTTCGTGGTGACGCCGTGGTGACGGATACGATGCTGAAGACATACGGCGCTTCGTTCTGCTGCTGCCACTTCATGCCCGCCCAGTCCCGCGGAAGATTGGCAGGTCCTGACAAACGAGGTGATATCGAATCTCTGACGTGATCTGTTCGGAGGCGAAAAGCCCTGTGATTACAACCAACCTTCGCCGAACCCTTCAAGGCATGGAAGTATCCGCCTTTCTGGGTGCCACGCGATACCGAGCCACGAACAAGTCTCAGCCGGATTGATAGCCGGATCGGACAAAATGTCCGCGTGATGGAAGTACACTTTAATACGAAGATTGCCTCTCGCCTTAGCGCGTTTTCGGATCAGCTTCCAAAATTTTTTCCCCAATCCTTTTCCGCGGTATGTCGGCCAAACGTACATTTCTTCCACAATCGATATTCGGCTTTCAGAATCATGCACCAAGTGCACCCATCCGCACAAAGTGTTCGCGGCCGTTAGGAACTCGAGGCGTTCAACAGTATAACGGCCGACCCGTTCGTTGAACACGCGAATTCTACCCTCGATGCCTGGACCGAGCGAGACGCGCGGCTGGACCCGGATCGGCGGATTGCCAGGTACGCACCATACCGACCACGCTTCTTTCCCATATGTCTCTACATATTCAAAGCTAACACGGCCCCATCCCCGCACACCCCAATTTTCTCCCCATGAATTGGGGAAAATAAATTCGCCGTTTTCAACACCCGCTAGAAGAACGGCGTGCGTCCCTACCTTCAATTCGTGCCCAAGGGGCATGGCCAAGCGTCCTTCAGGTGCGTCATAGATTGATTCGAAGACGTCCATCGCCAGTTGCACCGGATATCCATTGGCAAGGTACTGGACAATTTCGTCACGATCCCAACACGGTTTGTATATCAGAGGCACTAGCCCCTTTACATGAAAAGCCTCGGCTCGCCGCGACCAGAGGAGAAACGTCCATTCACCAGGCAGCCCGTCGAGTTCCTTAGACGCCAACCATATTGCCCGTCTGTCCGCGCTTGGTATTGAACGGGGTTTGTCTGGTGGACTCCCCCATCGCGTCACGGCCGATCCTTCCTAAAGCTTTCATCAAGCGGCAGACGCCTGGGGACGTTCGGATCGTCGGTGATGGTGGGTTCGGTGTCCGGACCGAGCATCTCGACGATCCGTAAGGGGTTGCCGTACTGGTCATATATCGTAGCGACTTTGGGCCGCGCCAACTGATGGTGATTGCCATCACTGCGATGCTTAGCGAAGCGCTTAAGGAAATAAGCCCCCACCGCTTTGATAACGATGTCGAGACCTGTCTTCCAAATGTGCGGGGCCAAGTTGACTTTGACGGTGACGTATATGTGGATGACTTCATACAGAGTGACACCTACCCCGTGTTCTTCTGCAGAGGCCACGTGCACTGCGACGTCGCCAAGACCCAGTTTCAACTCTTCAACCAGTGGCGACAAATCTTGGACGCTCATTTCCACTGAATTTCCTGGTTCTATGACAACTTGGTCTAGCGTAGTAGTTCACGCTCCTTAACTGAATTTGACATGTTTGCACAAGGGCTTCGGGGCACCTGAAGGTCCCGGCAAGTTCCTATTCTTCGATATGGCTCGCACATAAAGATGCTCTCAGATCCGCCTGTCAACACCGGAGCACTATTGCCCCCGACAGACAATGATTCGTGATGTCAACCATCCAGCATGCGACTTTTTCACACCGCAAGAGAGCGGCGCGTCCGCCGTCACTGAGCTTCGCCCTTCTTCCACAGTCAGTCGTTCGCGTGCATCACAAGGATTCCGGACAGGTCACCCAACCTTGATAAGTCACGAAACAATGACCTGATGGCACGTTCTAGCGACACACACGCCATTCTTCACGATGTAGCATTCCATCCAATGGCGTCCCATATATTTTGTCGTCTCCTCGCGCACATTCTTGCCGTTGTCGGCGATGATCTCCCCACGTAAGTCTCTAGCCTGTTCCGATTCAGGGCCGAAGTTACGGGGCTTCCAAAACACACGAAAAGGGGGCGGGACATCTGTACTGCGAATCCTAAACAATAGTTTTCTGGCCTTGGGGACTCGATTCCCCCGGCTGCGCAACGTTCGACGCTCCGCACGATTGAAGTGGACCACATCACAGTCAATTTCCACAATGTGGGTGAGATCAACTCTGAACCTATCTTCAATAAACTCTTCTTTCGGAGCCCTAATTACCGATTTTAGGGTCTTGTTGCGCACCGATTTGTTGACCGCGTGTGTGCTTAACTCAGTTGGAAATGTGGTGCCAAAGATGTTTCGCCACCTTTCCACGCTCGACCGGACGCCCCCGCTACTAAATGCCTGGCGAATCTGTGCCGCCAGTACATGCATCCTTTCCCGGAGAACTGCGTACTGCTGATCGGTCCACCGATGATCAAATGTAGTGGCAGGACAACTCGGGTCGCTCACAGAGGGCCTAGTCGGCCGGGCCTGAAGCCATGCGTCAAGGTCATCAAGCAAATGGGTAAGAGTCGTCGGAACATCGGCATAGTATTCCGGGTTAAAGGTACGCCAGGAATCGACAACGTTTCCGACGAGAGTCGTAAGCAACACCGATTTGAGTGCGAAGGCGGACCTCCGGTCTCTTAGGTATTTCAGCAGTCGAATTACCTTTCGAAGATTTCCTTTCGTCAAATCATCCTTCTCGTGTAGCCATGATGTGAATCCCATGGGATTGGTGGCCTCGAACTGGTTACTCGAACGATTGACAATGACTTCTGCGCCGCTTGCCTGCACGACATAGGGAACAACGTCGACGTGGCAGAAGTTCGCATACTGAACCCGCACGCAACGTTCCTTACGTGTAGTCATCAAACTATAGGTGCCGTGGCTCCGCAGTGCGTCCCACACCGCCTCGTTGTAAAGTTGGGGATTTGCATTCCACGCCGCGTCTTCAGCGATTTGAACTAAAAAATCAGCGTCGAATTGGTTTCCAAACGCGGGGCGGATGATGGTCCGCTGTGCCCATGAACCCTGAGGAATCGTGTCCAGAACCCGTCCCTCTAGATTGTCGGCCGCCTTAAGCACTGCCGTGATCGTGCCCACCCGCTCGTTGAGATCATCGAGCCTTGACTGGTTGAGATTCACCTCGTCCCGTAGAAATTCTGCAAAATAGTCACTTAGCTTCACCGTTGACCAACCTCCAGTCTGGGCTCATAGCCGGACAGCGTGCGATCATACAGAATTACATGGGGGTTGATTTTGGGATTTAGGACCTTGCCCAGCATTACTGCAGCAGACATTGGAATCGCCGCAAATGTATGCAACCTTTCAATGCCCCCATGGGAGCTTTCGATATAGGCAAAGAGACCACGTATTACCTCTTCAAAGTCTTGAAGCGCCTTTCGACTGGATAACGCATCCGAACTTGGGCTCCTGTCGTCCCAGTCCATGCGGAAACATGGCGCATTCTGCAGTTCACACGGAATTCGTGCACATTGTACTGTTCCGCTAATGTTTAGGATTAAGACGCCGTCTCCGGTATCAGTGACGGCACTTGGGGTCTGAATTGCGAACATTCCCGAAGAATCCGAAGGCCACTCCCACATTTGATTCGAACGATGGCGCTGATAAACGTCAACCGGTATTGTATCGTCAAGCCGACTGCCGAGATAAACGAGCAGAGGCCACCGGGCAAACGCGAAAACTGATAGGTGTTTTATTTGGTCTTTGAGCGCGCCCTCTGTCAGCTTGTGTTCGATGACCTCGTCAATTAGTGACTTCGCCATCCTATAGTATTCTTGGGATCCACATGCCTCCCCAGGGATGTTTCTCAGGTCAATCTCAATACTACTCCGGTCGTACGCCATAGCAAATCTCGGAAACCTGTGGGAGGTGGTAATCACTGCAAGGGCAGTGGTATTCTGATCCACTTCCACCGCGCTTCCATGTAGGCGACCGATCATTCGCAGCACCACCGTCGTTTGGTCCGGGGAAAACGCCGTCACATGGCGAATTCGCTCTTCATGAACGCGCTTAAATTCCTTGATTAATTCGACGCTAAAGAAGTCCCGAGTTGCTGTCTTGTCCAATTCGTCGTGCTCGTCATCGCAGATGAGCACTAGGTTATCCGGATCATCGCGGTCGGCGAGATCCATCGTGTCAAGGCCCCTGGGTGACCCCACTGAACTTGTTTGGCCAACAATATGAGCCAGTTCACCGAACGTCGCTTCCCGCCCGGTCAATTGCCCGTCCAACAAATAACGGTTGCAGATAACACAGCGACCACCGGCCCGAACCCACACTTTTAAGCGCGTATCCGGTGATAAACTGCGCCGCGTCCCCGATGTTCCAGTATTCATTCGATTTATTCCCTTTCCTAAAACCACTTGCTCGCCTCAAGAATTCGGTGCGTTTGTCACGAAACCAGGACAGGTCAAGTATATACAGGATAACCATTGGAGTCCATATATTGTGTACTAATTATCGCCACAACACTATTGGTTGATCTTTTGGATTAGGCAAGATGAGAAATCGTGACTTTGGTGGACACGCCGACCTCTCTCAGGGCTCGCTCGGGTCAATTGCTAAGTTTTCGGAAGATGTCTTCTCGGAATGGTGGATTTCTATCCCGGCAAGCGGCTTCCAAGGCCAATTTTTTAAGGAAGATAAACGTTCCGGCCCGAATGTGCATGACTCGGCACATGAAGAATCGAAGAAATTTTCCCTCCGATTTCATGCAGAAGGGTCCTCCCTTTCGGCGAATCGGGGGCCAGAAAATCTCCTAATACCTTCCCGCATCAAATCACCTACTTCCCATTCGTAATTCGCATTTCCTTGAATATCAAATCGGGACCCGCTCCGGTAAATCAGTTGGTTCGCGACAACAATAATGCGCTTTATTCACGTGCTGTCCACTGGCATCGGTAGCCGAACCCCATCATTTGTCCCTCCTCCTCGTCGCTACCCGTCGAGACACCGCTGTTAAGGTCCGTGTCCATGGATATCCCGCACCGCCTCCCTTACCCGCTGTCCCCAAATGTCCACAGCCGCCGATCCCGGCGCGCACATGGGACACTGCAGTTCCCGCCGGTAGGGTTTCGCCCCTAGAGAATGATCTTATCTTTACCCATAAGTTTTTCGGGATTATGGCGCCAAATTTTTTCGCGGGTATCTTTCGGGGGCAAGCGTTCTCGTCCACAACAAAATTTTGTCCACGGGGTCCCCAGGCAAAGGTATTTG
>JAJZXX010000232.1 GCA_021806205.1 Bacillota bacterium
TTAGTGTGGGATAGGACAAGTGGGCAGGTGGTTCCGAAGCAATGCGCCGACGCCCTGGGTAGATATGAGTGCCTCCGCCTAAGTAACCCCTGTTATGGAAAAATATCAACCGATGAGCAAGAACCTAAGTTGGTAATTGAAAACTCTCGTGGGGGTGCTGATATTGGCTACTATGAATATTCTTGACCAGTCTCCAATAACGCATGGAAGCGATGCGGCGACCGCGTTGAAGCAGACGGTAGAACTCGCTAAGATAGTTGATCGGCTGTCATTCAAGAGATTTTGGGTCTCTGAGCACCACAACTCGACTTCGCTGGCGGGATCTGCTCCGGAAATCTTGGTATCAACGTTGGCCGCCAATACCCAACGCATCCGTATCGGATCTGGAGGAGTGATGCTCCCGCACTATAGCGCCTATAAGGTCGCTGAAAGCTTTCGGGTACTCGAAGGTTTGTATGGCGGGCGGATCGACCTCGGTATTGGACACGGCTTCGGCGGTTCCCCGCTATCCACGAACGCTTTGAGAGAAAGCAAGGTGGTGCCATCCTACGCAGAGCAAATTGATGACTTACAGGTCTATCTCACGGACTCCGTACCAGCGAGTCATCGGTTTCCGGGTCTAGTTGCCTCCCCATCCGTGCGAACTGTGCCGGAGATGTGGTTGTTGGGATTGTCGGTTGGCAGCGCCGAACTAGCAGCGGCTAAGGGGATTTCATTTACATATGGATATGCGATGACAAGCACGCCCACTACCGACATTCTTGCACTGTACAGAGATTCTTTTAAACCCTCCCAGATACACCGTCGCCCTCAATATAGCTTGGCTATTAGCGTAGTGTGCGCGGATACCGAGCCTGAAGCAGAGGACCTCGCTCGCGCAGTCGAACTGTATATGGTGTGGACCGTAACGGGTAAACGCCGCTTTGGATTGCCGACCGTTAGCATGGCACAGGACTATCAATATAGTCAGGCTGAATTTGAAGCCCGCGACCGCCTCCGCAAGGGAATGATCGTAGGCGACCCGCAGTCTGTAAAGGATCAAATCCAATCGTTGAGAGATTTATATCAAGTCGACGAGTTTGTGTGCTTATCTAACATCACCCACTTTGAGGCGCGAGTTCGAAACTTTGAACTCCTGAGCCAAATTGCTTCTGAGATGGGAAACTACGTAGAATCCAAGTCCGCCGTGAGATAACTAGGCAATATAACGGTCGCATCAGTAGCCGAAGGTCCAATGGGGGTCTCCGGCTTTTTGTTAAGCGCCGCGGGTCATCGACGCCCTACGACGGTGTTAGGGAGGGCCTCGGGCCTCATTATCGTGTACGCTTCACGTACACCCGAATCTGACGTCAGGATGCCAGTCCAAAACGCATCAGATTAGGGTTGTATTTCTTAATTCTTGACACATCCTGTCCGGGGTCATAGAGTTATGTCTGACACGTCCCGCAAAGGAGCGCCACAATGGCCGGACAACGCGTCGGATATATCCGGGTGAGCAGCATCGACCAAAACCCCGATCGCCAATTGGACGAGGTCGGGGCGGATCGCATGTTTATCGACAAAGCGTCCGGAAAGGACGTCCATCGGCCGCAATTGGACCAACTGCTCGCCTTTGTCCGCGAGGGGGACACGCTCGTGGTGCATAGCATGGACCGATTAGCCCGCAATCTGGATGACTTGCGCAAGCTCGTCCAGACGCTGACGCGACGCGGCGTCCGCATCGAGTTCGTGAAAGAACATTTGACGTTTACCGGCGAGGATTCGCCCATGGCCCAGCTCATGCTGTCGGTGATGGGGGCCTTTGCCGAATTTGAGCGGGCCTTGATTCGCGAGCGTCAGCGGGAAGGCATTGCCTTGGCCAAACAACGCGGGGTCTATCGCGGGCGGAAGAAATCCTTGACCGCCGATCAGGTACGGGACCTCCAACGTCGGGCGCAGGCGGGCGAAGCCAAGACGCGCCTGGCTAAAGCCTTCGGCATTAGCCGAGAAACCGTCTATCAATACTTACGGTCTGGCGTATGAGTCTTCAGGACACCGCGTATCCCCGCCTGAAGACGACGGTGACTGCCGACGAGTTGCAGCAGGTGTGGACCCCGACCGACGCCGAACACCGCTGGGTTCGCTCCCAGGCTCGCGGACCGGTGGCCCAATTTGGTCTCTTAACCAGTCTCAAAATCTTTCAGCGGCTGGGCTATTTTCTTCCCTTAGTCGACCTGCCGAAGCCGATTTGGGATCACTTGGTCCAACACATCAAACCCGGGCGCACCCGGGCCGAGCTCTTGGGTTATGACCCATCCGGCACCCGCTGGCGGCATCAACGGGACATCCGCGCACATCTTGAGGTTCAGCCGTGGGACGGTACAGCCCGACATCTGGTGGTCACGACCATGCGCCAGGCGGTGGACCGCCGCGAAGCGGTGGCGGATTTGGTGAATGTGGCCGTTGAAGAGCTGGTGCGACACCGCCGGGAACTTCCGCCGTTCGGCGTATTGTGGCGCACGGCGCGCCGCATTCAGACGCGGCATCAACACGCCTTGTACCGTAAGGTAGCCACACGCCTTAGCCCGCAAGACTGTGAACGCCTGGGGACGCTATTCGAGGTGGTGCCTACGAGTCGTTGGAGTCCGTGGCAACAGGCCAAAAGCGATCCTGGCCCGCCGACCGCCCGGCGGTTTCAGGCGGTCTGGGCCCATCTCCGGTGGCTCGAATCCTGGCCACTGCCCGACGGTGTTCTGGCAGACATTCCTCTCATCCATCGTCAGCAATGGGCCACGGAAGCGCGGTCCTTGGATGCCACCCGGATGCTGGTGCTGGCCGAGGACAAACGCTGGGCGATTACCGTGGCGTTCTTGGTGGATCGCGCCATTCAAACGCGCGACGATTTAGCCGAAATGCTCGTCAAACGAATGCAACGGCTCCACAAGCGGGCCCGCGAGGCCCTGGTGGCCCACCAACAACACCAGCAAGACCAGGCCGACCACCTCATTGCCGTATTTCAGCGGGTACTGACGGCCTACCAGGCTGCCAACACGCCGTCCGGGAAGGCCCAGGCGCTCGCCGACGTGCTGGGGGAAGACGCCGCTCACCTTCAGGATCAATGCGACGCGCATTTGGCGCATGCAGGCCATAACTATTTCGGATTTTTGCCACCCCTGTTTCGGAGTCAGCGGGCCACCTGTTTTCGATTGCTGCAAAGCCTCACCATTGAGGCCACCACCCAGGACGACGGACTGGTGCGCGCCTTGCATTGGCTGAAAACGCAAGTCGGGGCCCGCGGCCCGACCTTGACCGTGCCGGACGATTTCTCCTGGGCCTGGATTCCGGATCGGTGGTGGCGCTGGGTCACCGGACAACCCCGACGCGATGTGCCTCCAGCCACCGTCCAACGCCCGGCCTTTGAATGCTGTGTCTTTTCCGAGCTGGCGTGGGCGCTGAAAGCCGGGGATTGTTATGTGGTGGGTAGCGACCAGTACGCGGACTACCGCACGCAGCTCGTCTCCGAGGACGAATATCAAGACAACGTGGCCGCCTACGGCGCGGAAGTCGGATTGGCGGTCGAACCGGACGCCCTGGTCGCTCAACTGCGGAGCCGCTTGATGGAGCAGGCCGCCACCACCGATGCCGGCTTTCCGCGCAATAGCTGGTTGCGCATTGAGGACGGGCGGCCCATTCTCACCCGACTGCCCGCCAGTGAGACCTCGGCAACTCTAAAGACATTGGAAGCGGCCTTGGCCGATCAGATGCCCGCGACGGCGCTGCTGGATGTCTTGGCCGACACCGAGTATTGGCTTCATTGGACGCAATTCTTCGGCCCGGTATCCGGGCATGCGGCAAAGGTGGATGACCCCGTGGCCCGGTACCTGGCGACAGTGTTTTGCTATGGCTGCAATCTGGGACCGTCCCAAACGGCCCGCGCCTTAGACACGTTAGATCGCCGTCAAGTGGCGTGGATTCACGCGCACCATATTACGGAAGACCAATTGGATGCCGCCATTCGCCACGTGATTAACGCCTACAATCGCTTTGCGCTGCCGCGCTATTGGGGATCTGGGCGCCACGCGGCGGCCGATGGCACGAAGTGGGATCTCTACGAGCAAAACCTGCTGTCGGAATATCATATTCGCTACGGCGGCTATGGCGGCATTGGCTATTACCACGTCTCGGATACGTACATCGCGCTCTTCAGCCACTTCATTCCCTGCGGCGTCTGGGAGGCGGTGTACATCTTGGATGGGCTCTTGAAGAATGAATCCGACATCCAACCCGACATCGTGCACGCGGATACCCAAGGCCAAAACGCCCCGGTCTTCGGCCTGGCCTACCTGCTCGGGATTCAACTCATGCCGCGCATTCGCAACTGGCAAGACCTCGTGTTTGCCCGGCCCTCGGCCGGCGTCCAGTACGGCCACATCGATAGTCTTTTTGGAGCCCCGGTGGATTGGGATCTCATCGCACGGCATGTGCCCGATATGCTGCGGGTCGCGCTATCCATCAAGGAAGGCCGGATCGCCGCGTCGACGGTGCTCCGCAAGCTGAGTAGCTATAGCCGCAAGAATAAACTATATCAGGCGTTTCGGGAATTGGGCCGGGCTGTGCGCACCGATTTTCTCTTGCGGTACCTTCATGAGGCGGACCTCCGGGCCACCATTCAAGCGGCCACCAATAAGAGCGAAGCCTTCAACGGGTTTGCCAAATGGTTGTTCTTTGGCGGGGAAGGCACGATTGCCAGCAATGACCGGGCCGAGCAACGGAAGATCATCAAATATAATCACCTCGTCGCCAATTGCCTTATCTTCTTTAATGTCTTCCGGATGACCCAGGGTCTGCATACGCTGCAACAAAGCGGCCAGACGTTGGATGGCGAGGCTTTGGCGGCGTTGAGTCCCTATGAGACGGCCCATGTGAATCGGTTCGGCCGCTACGAGCTAGACCTCACACGACAGCCCCCGCCGGTCGAGTATGCCTTGTTGGCGCGGACTTGCCCACGGACCATTCCTGACTGGCACAAACTGGCTTATGGCGGAATATTTACGAATCGTTGCCATACCCCTTAGGGCTTTCCCGCTTTTCGACTCTGCCCGGCTGGGAGATGCGCCGTCGGTCTGACCCAGGGCCATTACCGAAACCCCGTTGTCACGGCTTTCCCAGATTCTCCTTGGCACGCCCGCATGCCATCGCCCGTATGATACACCGGAAAAGCGGGGAGTGAACTTGATGCACAACATTGTAGTCGCTGGAGGTGACTCTCGCGACATTTGGCTCTGCCAGATGTTGGTTAAGCGGGGGCACCAAGTCAAGGCTTGGGGCATTCAAGCCCCGGGTATCGCAGGATATGCCATTAACGATCCGCCTCCCGATGTCTTGATCGGACCAATGACCGGGATTGGTGAGGATGGTTGGATGCAAACGCTTGATGGGCGCGTTCGGCTCACTGAGGATTTCCTAAGTGGAATGGGAGCAGGCGCTCTAATTGCGGCTGGACTCATTGGTCCGGCATTGGTGGCCCGCTGTCACACGCTGCAGATCCGCACGGTACAGTATCGACTGGAGACCAGTTTTATGTGGCTCAATGCGGTTCCTACCGCAGAAGGGGCGATCGCCGCCGCTATTGGGAAGTCGGGGCGGACCTTGTTCGAACGTCCGATCGGAATTATTGGATTGGGGCGTGTAGGGTTGGTGCTGGCCGACCGGCTTAATCGCTATGGCGCTGTCCCCATCATTTTCGAGAGAAGTTTGGATAAGCGGGCCATGGCCCGCGCCTTGGGTCTTCAAAGCTATGCTTTGGAGGACGAGAGGCGCCCGTTTCTGGACGGGGTGTTCAACACGGCGCCGGCGCCAGTGTTGGGGCCAGAGTGGTTTGGGCTGGACGGCCCCGAATGGGTAATCGACTTGGCGTCTATTCCAGGGGGATTGGTTCAAGAGTTGCGCGGCGCTCAATACATTGCCGATCGGTACCAGCAAATCCTGAGCTTACCAGGCAAGGTGGCCCCAATCCGTGCCGCGGAGATTATTTGGGAAACATTAGGATTAACCTTAGAGGAGGAATGGCAAGATGGCCCAGCTGCCGGGAGTGCGCATTGGAGTCGCAATGGCGGCTTCCCATTGTAATTTGTCGCGAGCAGTCGCTACAATAAGAGAACTGGTCGATGCAGGGGCTGAAGTTACCCCAATTGTCTCTCCCAGTATTCTGTCGGTATCCACACGGTTCGGGACGCCCGATTATTGGCGCAAGGCGATCAAAGACAGTGCCAATCGCGAGATGTTATTATCGGTGCCGGACGTCGAACCCACGGGCCCCCAACACTGGTTCGATGTGGTTCTAGTGATGCCCTGTACCGGTAATACCCTGTCGAAATTGGCAAATGCCATTAACGACTCACCGGTGACAATGGCTGCCAAGGCTCAACTGCGAAATGGCCAACCGGTGGTGTTAGCCATTACATCCAATGATTTACTGGGGATGAACGCCATGAATCTGGGCCGGCTGTTGGCAGCACGGAACATCTACTTTGTGCCGTTTGGCCAAGATGATCCGGTCAGGAAACCTCGGTCGTTAGACGCTCACTTGGAACTCGTGGTAGCGAGCATCCAGTCGGCATTAAAAGGGGACCAAGCCCAACCGATCCTGGTACCGTGGAATTAAATTGAGTAGGAGTGTGACGTCGGTGTCGGGAGTACGTATTGCAGTAGTAGGGGCAACGGGCCTGGTGGGCCAAACCATACTGGATGTCTTACGGGAACGGCAAGTTCCTGTAGACACATTGGTGGCACTAGCGCATCAAAGCCAGGGACGGATGGTTCAGTTTGGTTCGACCGATATCCCGGTTGAACCGGTAGAAGAAATGGATTGGCGTCGGGTCGACGTGGCCTATTTCGCTGCAGGTAATGCGGTGAGTGAGCGGTATGCGCCTCGGGCCCTCGAACAAGGGGTCACCGTGATTGATAAGTCCAGTCGCTATCGGATGGATCCCGCGGTACCTTTGATTGTTCCTGAGGTAAATGGTCAGACACTAACTGACCAAAAGCTAATTGCGAGTCCAAACTGTTCAACCATCCAGCTCGTCATTGCGTTAGCCCCAATCTATCGACGATTTGGCATTAACCGGGTGATTGTTTCTACCTATCAGGCGGTCTCGGGGAGCGGACGCGATGCCGTAGACGAATTGGCCAGCCAGATCCATGGACCCCAAGGGCCAATGTCCTCCCCGAAGGTCTACCCCGCTCCCATTGCTCACAATGTACTTCCCTATTGCGACCAATTCGGAGAGGACAATTATACCGGGGAGGAGTGGAAACTCACCCGCGAGACCGCAAAGATACTGGGATCGGATGTCCCAGTCTCAGCCACGGCGGTGCGTGTGCCGGTATTTGTTGGTCATGCCGAATCGGTGTTTGTCACCACCAAAGAAGGCTGGACGCTTGATGACGTACGCCATGCCCTCAAGTCTCAACCCTCGGTTCGAATTGTTGACAACCCCGGTGAGGGGGTTGTGCCCACGCCGCTGGACGCAAGTGGCCAAGATCAGGTCCTCATTGGTCGCATCCGCAAGGATTTACACGACCCCTGGGGATTGCACCTGTTTGTGGTTGCCGATAACTTGCGCCGTGGCGCCGCCACCAACGCCGTCGACATTATGGATCTGCTATCCCATCGTTGGTCTGCCGGAGTTCGCCGTCCATGAGAATTATAGTGCAAAAATTTGGTGGGACGTCGGTGTCCACGGCTGCGCAGCGAAGTCTCGTGACTCGCTGGGTGACAGACGCCGTAAATAAAGGGTTTCGCCCGGTCGTGGTGGTGTCAGCCATGGGTCGCAGAGGAGATCCCTATGCGACCGATACCCTATTGGGACTGCTACAATCCCTCCCCGACGCGCCTGCCATCGAAACCGACTTATTGGCTCACTGTGGAGAAATTATCAGTGCGGTCCTCATGGCAGCGCATTTACGCGAAGCGGGCATGATGCCCCAGGTCATGACAGGAGCCCAGGCTGGTGTCAAAACGGATGATCGCCATGGCGATGCCAAAATCATTGACTTGGACCCGGCTTGGCTGGTAGACGCTATCGCCCAGGGGTGCATTCCGGTAGTGGCCGGCTACCAAGGATGGGGCAGCGATGGCCTTGTCACGACGTTGGGTCGCGGCGGCAGCGATACCACCGCCGTAGCCCTCGGAGCGGCCTTAAAAGCGGAATTGGTAGAGATTTTTACCGATGTTGATGGAATCAAGACCGCGGACCCACGCATTGTGCCCGAGGCTCGCACCATTCCCGAAATGGACTATCAAGAGGTATTTCAGATGGCGAATTCCGGGGCACGGGTGATTCACCCTCGGGCTATTGAACTCGCGCGGCAGTTCGGAGTGCCGGTGCGGGTTCGCTCAACCTTCTCGAGGGAGGCCGGAACTTTGGTCGGGTCAACAACCCGGGTGTTAGATTCTTGGGCGCATCGCGATCCGGCCCGGGCGGTCACCGGAGTGACCCAACTGGATAGTTTAATTCAGTTTCAGGTTCGCTGTCCCGAAACGGACCATCCTGACTGGACATATCAAATGTTTAATGAACTGGGCGCGCGGGGGGTATCCGTGGACCTCATCAATGTATTTCCCGACAGCGCTTACTTTTGCGTGTTCACCGCTGACCGCAGCGCAGCAGAAGAAGCGCTTCGGGATCTGGAGTTTCCCTTTGATGTATATCTAGACCGCGCCAAAGTCTCCATTGTGGGGTCCGCCATTCAGGGACTTCCCGGTGTGGTAGGGCGGGTCATGCAGGCCTTAGCAAAGCGTCACATTACGGTGCTTCAATCGGCTGATTCCCATGCGACGATCACCCTACTTATCGCCAAGAAGGACATGGCTGAAGCTGTACGCGCGTTGCATCAACAGTTTGGATTGGATAAAGAGGTGGCAACGCCGTAAGTGAATGGGTGGGGTGGCGATGGGGGCGATATTGCGGTCTGAACAGGGTTAATCACGGGAGCGATGGGAATTCCGAAGAGTTGCATGTCTTTTTCGAGACGGGTATACTAATAAAGACGACTTAGTGCTCGGAGGGAGATCCAGACCCTTGGTTGGCATGCTTGTGGACGGGGCCAACATGACGGGTTTGACGTGTGTTTACCCCTGGCATAAGTCCCTAGTCGACGACTAGGGGCCTTTTCTTATGGTGCGTCTAAATTTAGGAGGTGGCAAGTCTGGCTGCAGCATTAGGGGCGGGCAAGCTCCAGTTTATCCCCCTAGGGGGCTTGGGGGAAATCGGCAAGAATATGGCGGCCCTAGTTCATGGCAATGACATTATTCTGATTGACTCAGGATTAGCTTTTCCAGAAGACGACATGCCTGGTATCGACATCGTACTACCGGACATTACATTCTTATCAGAAAACAAGGACCGAATCCGGGGAATTTTTCTTACCCACGGCCACGAAGACCACATCGGCGCGTTGCCGTATGTGCTGCGCCAATTTAGCGTGCCGGTTTATGGAGCCCGACTCACGCTCGGAATGGTTGACCTGAAGTTGGCCGAACATCAATTAACCTTGCATCCGCACTCGCGTTGGGTCAACCCGGGTGAAGTGGTAAAGGCGGGCAGTTTTACTGTCGAACTATTCCGGGTCAATCACTCCATTCCCGATGCCTGCGGACTCATTATCAAAAACCCAGTGGGAACGGTGGTGCATACGGGTGACTTTAAGTTTGACCATACTCCGGTGGATGGGCAGGTGGCCGATTTTCACCGACTAGCCGAAGTCGGTAAAAAAGGGGTTTTGCTGCTCTTGGCGGACAGCACCAATGCCGAGCGCCCCGGCTACACGCCCTCCGAAAAAACGGTGGGCAGGACGTTTGACCGGGTGATCGAGCAGGCCACCGGCCGAGTCATTGTGGCCTCGTTTGCGTCTCAGGTGCATCGCATTCGCCAGGTGGTTGAAGCTTCCGTGAATCATCGGCGGCGTGTAGCGGTGGTCGGTCGCAGCATGGAGAACGTTGTGCAAAAAGCTATTGAGTTGGGCTATCTCGACTTTCCGCCTGGCACCTGGGTGGACGTGGAATCGATTAAAAGTCTTTCTGCCAACGAAATTGTCATTGTTACGACCGGATCTCAAGGCGAACCGATGTCGGCCCTGACCCGCATGTCCACATCTGATCATCGCAAGGTAGCGATTGTGCCCGGAGACACCGTAGTAATCTCGGCCACCGCTATTCCGGGAAACGAAAAACTCGTGTCGAGGACGGTCGACAACTTATACCGTCTAGGCGCTCATGTGGTTTATGGGGGCGATGCCAACATTCATGTTTCTGGACACGCCTGTCAGGAAGAACTCAAGCTGATGCTTAATCTGATTCGTCCGCGATTTTACATTCCCGTCCACGGTGAATATCGGCATTTAGTGCATAATGCGCAATTAGGCCGCGCGGTGGGAATCGACCCCAGCCGGATTCTCATTGGGGAGAATGGCACCATCTTCGAATTTACTCGCGAAGCGGGCAGCATGGTGGGGACCGTACCCTCGGGCAAAGTGTTGGTCGACGGGGTTGGCGTCGGCGATGTCGGGAACATTGTACTGAGAGACCGCAAGCAATTGGCAAATGACGGCATCCTGATTGTGGTAGTTGGCATGGATGCCCAATCCGGTCTGTTGGTTTCCGGGCCGGATATTGTGTCGCGCGGATTTGTCTATGTACGGGAGTCGGAGGTGCTCTTGGAAGAGGCCCGAAAGCGGGTCAAGAATGCTTTGGCTCAACTTGAAGGCAACAACTTATCAGAGTGGTCCTCGATTAAATCGGCGGTACGGGAAACGCTGGGCCGTTTTCTTTGGGATAGGACCAAGCGGCGCCCCATGATATTGCCAATTATCATGGAAGTCTAAGGAGCTGCAAATTAACCAGAATAACCGCGTCGGAACTGAGGAGTAATCCTTTGATTTTGACGCGGTATTGCTGACTTTGCAGCACCACCAGGCAACTCTGAACCAGGTGATAGGCGAGGAACAACTTTAACGAGGACAGTTCCATGCCAAAGATTGTCTTTGTATACGGATCCAATGCGGCGTGGCCAACAACACCAGTCCCGAAACCAGTCCACACGGCCTGTTTGCTGTTACTGCAAGTCGTGGACTTTGTCGTAGGCTGGGTATAATTCATCTGGGTAGCGACGAACTCTTGCGAACTGGAATCGGCAAGCCACCCCGCCCAATTCCCGCTTTTGACGGACGCACTCACGGGCTGCTGGTGCGCTGGAGTAGACATTCGCGGACCCAACGCGATGCTGGGTGTAGGCGTGGACTTGCAATCAGCCATGATCTGGTCCCACGCTGTAAGCGCGACACCGCCTTGGGGCCGAGGCTGAAAGCCGTACCCCTGTAACTGCGCCGCTCTGGCATTAAGTGGGTCGAATCCACGCGGAGGTACAGGAAACTGTACCTCCGCCGATCCGACTTGATAGACATAGTCACGTCCCCCGCCGGGCAAGGGCACCACCCGAATCGGGGTCAGCGGCGTGCGGCCTGGTTTCTTGCGGTTGCAACCGACGTGTAGCCGCGGCAAATAGCACGATTACCAAAAGACCTATCCATCGGTTCACTCCACGCAATCTCCTTTCAAACACGACAACCCTGTGTTGGCCGGCAAACGACGTGAATTCCCACCCCCTTTTTGCGGGATAGACTAGCGTACGTTGGCACCTTTGGGAAGTCCTGCTCTTGTTCGACGGTTTCGTGTGACCAAATTCGACGTGTTTTGCGGACACTCGGTGTGGCGGCGCTTTTTTTCCTAATTCCTGAGTTTCGCCATTATCGGTTTGTGTATCCCTAAAACCCGTATGAATACAGGTTGCCAGCGTCATTTGAAGTGTAAGGGTACGATTCTCCCGCGTACCAACGCAGGAGTCTTTTGGGCTCGTGCCGAATTTTTCAGATGTAGGGAGATTGAGCACCCCGTTAGGTCTTGCTGTACCCTTACACTTATTCAAACCTCTAATTCAACGACTAGCAACGGTTTCCGGGTTTTCCAGACAGCTAATGGCGAAACTCAGATAATTCACTCCGGATACCCGATTTTTCAAGCGCATCCTTCCGAACTTCACATGCGAACGTCAATGTGTGCCGAGACTTCAGTAGAAAAAGACCAAAAACGTGCGAAATTGGAAAAAATCTGCGATGCAAAAATCTACGAAGCCTGGGACAACCTGAATGCTTTTCGCACTCCCGAAACCGATACTAAAATCGGGTATGAGGATTTGTGATGTTTCGATCATCAACGCTACCAGAACGGTTGGTGTTGATTGGAGCCACTTTTCTCGACAGGGGCAATCAATCATAATAAGTGGATCCGAAGGGCCTGTTAGGGGTTTCTGCAAAGGAACGGAAACGGCAATATACCTTTTGCGGATGATTATTGATGGTTTTCCTCGCCCATGGGTTCTGGGCCATTTCAAGGGCTGAACAAAAATTTCCTGCTCGATTAGGCTGGATGGGGATGTATTGGCCTCACATCAGCCACGAGGAGGAAGATGTCATGATTCCGGCTCTTGCTCATCGAGTGTTCTTCAGGTTGTGGCGTGGTTTTTAGTGTGGGATAGGACAAGTGGGCAGGTGGTTCCGAAGCAATGCGCCGAGCCCTGGGTAAATATGAGTGCCTCCGCCTAAGTA
>JAJZXX010000166.1 GCA_021806205.1 Bacillota bacterium
GGGAGACCACCATGGCCTCGTAACCAAACAGGGATTTCCGAGAAAAGGTGGGGACGACTTCGGAAAACACACCGAAAGCCGGCATGATAAGGATGTAGACTTCGGGATGGCCAAATATCCAAAAGAGATTGACATACATCATGGGCATGCCTTGATGGGTCATGACAAAAAAGGAGGCGCCAAACAACCGGTCAAGCATCGTAAGCCCCAACGCCACCGTCAAAGGCGGAAAGGCAAAAAGGATCAGTGATGACGTAATTAAGGCGGACCAGACGAACATGGGTGTTTTAGATAACGACATCCCGGGTGCGCGAAGGCGCAATATGGTGACCAGGAAGTTCACACCGGTAGCAATAGAGCCGACGCCAGCTACCTGCAACGCGAGCAGGAAGTAGTTTTCGCCCACGCCGGGGTTAAAGGCCAGCTCAGAATAAGGAGGATAGGATGTCCATCCCGCATCGGGCGATCCTCCGATGGAAAAAGAGACATTGAGCAATATCGTTCCCGCCGCAAAGAGCCAAAAACTAATGGCGTTAAGACGGGGGAAAGCCACATCGCGGGCTCCAATCATGAGGGGCACGGCGATGTTAAAGAGCGCGAAAATTAAGGGCATGGCCATAAAGAAAATCATGACCGTGCCATGTGTGGTAAAAACCTCATCGTACTGCTGAACCCCCATGAAATGGGCATGCGGTCCAATGAGTTGCGTGCGCATCATGAGGGCGTCGACACCGCCTCGAAATAGCATGATGAGTGCTGCGATGAGATAGAGGATGCCAACGCGCTTATGGTCCACCGTGGTCAACCACTCTTGCCATAACCACCCCCACCGGTGGGTGACAGTGAGAAAGAGGAAGATGGCGATGCTCGCAATTGTGAGAGCAATGTCAATGCCGATAATATCGGGCAAGAGGACCCTTGGCGGGAAGAAAAGCTTTAATAGATGAACAATTTCACTTCGGATCACCGAGCAGCACCTCATTCTTAGGGCTTTTTGGTTGGTGAATAATAAAGGCCATGAATCGTAAATTGGGTATGCCGGGACGGAAACGTGTTGGGTGGGTATGATGAATAGGCTTGGGGGATGGCCAATCCGTGGACAGCGAGCGCGCGCCAGGTGCCCTCGGACATGCGCGGCTTGGTCTTTTTGACGTGCCGAACCCAGGTAGCAAATCGCGCCGGAGGTACCGCATGCACCTGAAATGTCATCCGCCAATAGTCGATGCCACTAAAATTGGCATTGCGACCCAAAAATACACCAGGGCGCGTCGCTTCAAGCCATAGCGGCAGCACCCGGTTGGGCATGGCATACTCCATGCCGCCAAGATTCGGAACCCATAACGTCGTCATGGGGGATCGGGCCGTCAGTTGAAAGAGCAGTGGACGACCCACTGGGACATAAAAGTAATTGACGGTGGCAATGTGTCGCGATGGGTACTCAAACACCCATTTGTAGTCTAACGAGGTTACATTGATGATGAGTGGATGGCGTGATGGCACGTGTGCCAGTGCGTATGTCTTTTGCACCGTGGGTACCGCCAAGATCAGTAAAGCGATAGCCGGGAGCGCAAACACCACGATTTCCAGCAAGCGACTGTTACGGGACTTTGCGCGATAGGGGGCTCGATTATGGGGGGTGTCTCGAAAGCGGACGATGACCGCGAACCAAAGGCCCCAGATGAGTAGAATGATGACGGACACGATGAGGGTGCTAAGGACAATCATGTGAAGTTCCATTTGTGCTACCGGGCCGGCAGGATGGAATACCGGGAAATCTGATCCACATCCGACTAGCGACCAGAGCCACGGAACAATGAGGAGAACACGCCAGCGGCGATGTAGATAGGGGATCACGATAGCGGCCTCCTAGGATAAAGTCTTTGCCTAGAATGGCAATTTCCCGCGAGGGTTATACGCTGGGATAGTCTGTATCGATATATCAATTTGGTATATAAAGAGATTGGGGTGCTAGCGGTGTATGAACTCTTTGTGCTCGGTGAGCCTTGCGACACGGATATGCATGGATATCTCTTGCATGAGGTCTTAGGGCATGTCTTGGGACCGCTGAAGACGGTGAGCTGGAGCACATTGTATCCAGTCCTCAACCGCTTGGAACAAGAGGGACTCATTGCCAGGCGAACACGTCCCGATATGGCGTCAGGACGTGCTAAGAAGGTGTACAAAATCACGCCAGCGGGAAAAAAGCGTTGGTTAGCCTTGATGGCTACCCCTTTGGAGTTCAGTTCTGACGTCGAAATCATCTTTCGCATGAAGATCGCCAACCTTCATTTAATCGATGACGAGTTGCAACAAAAGATATGGGCACAGTACCGCGATGTATTAATCACCCTGTTGAGCCAACTGGAGAAATTGGCTCAACGGGCTGCTACAGAACCCGGAATTTCTAGCGAAGAGCGGCCCGATATCCTTCGTGCATTCCCTATCAAGCACATGTGGAGGCGGCCCGTCTGAATTGGGTCGAGAACCAGGTTGGTCTGAAAGGAGCGACGCCATGAGCCCGAATATCCAAGAAGATCCCCGCCGATGGTGGGCCTTGGGCGCCATCGCGTTTGGCCTTTTTATGGCACTGCTCGATGTCACCGTAGTCAACGTGGCCCTGCCGACTATTCAACGCGGGTTGCACGAGTCCTACACCAGCTTGGAGTGGATTATTAACGCGTATGCCCTAGTCGTTGCGGTCTTGTTGGTCACCTCCAGTCGCCTGGGGGATATCTTTGGACGAAAACGTATGTTTAGCCTCGGCATGGCTGTTTTCACGTTGGGCTCTTTACTCTGCGCGTTAACGCCGCACATCCATGTGGCCAATCTCAGCGGGGCGACCATCCTGAATATTTCCCGCGGGATTCAAGGCATCGGTGGGTCCGCCATGCTGCCTTTGTCGCTGTCATTAATTACAGCAACCTTTCATGGCCGGGAGCGTGGCACCGCTTTTGGAATATGGGGCGGGGTGGCAGGTTTGGCGACAGCTGTGGGTCCTCTGGTTGGAGGAGTATTGGTGACGCGGATGGGGTGGCCCTATATTTTTTATCTGAATGTCCCCACCGGCATTGTCGGTTTGGTAGTGGGATATTGGGCCATCCACGAATCACGCGATCCGCACCACCCCGGGTCGGTAGATTTTTACGGCTTAATCACCTTGACGGTGAGCCTTTTTTGCCTGGTGTTGGCCCTCATGAAGGGTGATGCGAAAGGTTGGGGATCGGCCTATATTGTGACATTGCTGGTGGTGGGCGGCCTCTTTTTACTAGCCTTCGTTATCGGAGAAATGAAAATTCGCCATCCTATGCTAGATCCCCGCCTCTTCAAAATCCCTAGCTTTACGGGTTCCGCCATCGCTGCCTTTACCGTGGCTGCGGGCGCGTATGCACTCTTATACTATCTAAGTATTTACCTACAGAATTACCTGGGGTTCTCGGCCCTCGGGGCTGGGTTGCGGCTTTTGCCGCTGTCTGGTCTGGTTCTCATCGGTGCCCCTATCGCGGGGCGCTTGACCGACCGGGTCGGTGCCAAATGGATTTTGGCTATCGGCATGGCCTTTGAGACCTTGGGGGTGGGCTGGCTAATCCGGCTGGGACACGTAACCGCCCCTCACGAATGGACCCGGTTGCTACCCGGCCTTATCATGATGGGCATCGGAAACGGGATGGTGAATCCACCGATCTCCGCCGTGGCGATGGGCACGGTTCAGCCGGAGTACATTGGGATGGCCTCGGGAGCGAGCAATGTCGCACGCCAAACGGGTATTGCCTTTGGCATCGCAGCGCTGGCCACCTTCTTAGCCAATCGATACAACCACCACGTCCTGCGTGGGCTACACACCCTGGTGCTGCCCCATACGGTCCGATTCGCTATTATTCGGGGATTACGAACTGCTGGTCCAATCGCCGCGAGCCTGAGCCTTCGTTCGGCGGGACGTCAGTTCACTCAAAACCCTTTATTTCCCCGGATTGCTGCCATAGCTCATCATGCCTTTCTCGTGGCGACCAAAGACACGGTGTGGCTGGCCGCTCTGTTTGTGGCCGCGGGTTTTGTCGCAGTGACCGTCTTGGTGCGTAAAAAAGACATGATTCACCAAAGAGCCGCCTCGGCGTCCTCGACTGCCTTGAGCCATCGTGCGCTATTGCTAGCATTGGCGGCCGCATGGGCAGCGCGTGCCGGTGCCAAGACTCTAGCCACGGCCGAAGAAGAGCGGCGCCTTCGACGGGCTTTAGCGATCGTTTACGTTTTGCTGAAGCGATCGGAAGGCGCATAAGCGACGACTGAACGATCAGGGTTGGCGGATCGGGGGTTTTATTCTGACAAGGGGCTTTCTATATGCTACTCTTAGTGAGACGTCTATGGGGAGGACCCGGGGCATATGCGATTAAGTGCAAAGGCAGATTATGCGTGTCGTGCCATGGCTGAGTTAGCGGCCTCCGACCCGCCTACGAAGGCTGAGCGAGTGGCCACTGCTCAAGAAATTCCACTAAAGTTTCTCGAAAATATCTTGTTGGATCTGAAGCATGCGGGATTGTTGGAGAGTCAGCGTGGGGGTGATGGGGGATACTGGCTGGCTCGTGATGCCTCCGACATTACGCTGGCGGACATTATTCGAGTGGTAGAGGGGCCGCTAGCCTATGTGCGGGGCCAACGCCCCGAATCCCTCGACTATAGTGGCGTGGCAGAACCGCTCAAAGACGTCTGGGTGGCTTTACGCGCAAATGTGCGGTCTGTGTTGGAATCGGTTACGCTGGCTCAAATCGCCCACAATGATTTGCCAGACGTGGTACAAGAATTAGTTGCCGATGTCAAAGCTTGGCAGTCGCATTAGGGGTTCTTGCTAATCCTATTTTATCAATAGACAAACCATAAATAATTCTGGGGATCCTCTTGTGAGGGTCCTTGGTGTCTGCTACAATTTCATTAGTCCAGTAAGTTTGTCGACTTTGTGGTAAATGAAAGGGGCTACTGTCATGCGGGCACGGAACTGGTTTTTTGCTGCATTTGGTTTGGTATTGACCGGAGCGGGCGGCGTGGCAGAAGCCCGTCATGACGTAATGCTGGGTGCGCTGTCAGTGGTGGTCGGGCTTGCCACATGGGTACTCTTTAGCGGCTCCTCGTTTCACATTCAGGCCTTACCAATAGATACCGACGATGAGAACCGCGATGTTGGCGAGATACTACGCCCAGGCAGTCAGCCAAGTCAACCCGATGCTCCATCGGCTGGGCAATAGGGATCCTCTACCACAAAGCCTAGCCCGGGCAAGATGGCGCTATGATATTGTGCTAAGCTATTTTTAGGTGATTTTGTGAGTGGTATCACCAGGGACTGTGGGGGTGATCCAAAAGGAGGTGGTAGGATGGCTGGTGCTGCCGAACGATCATGGTCGTCCGACCCGGGGATTGCCCACCATCAGCGAATCGTCCTGATTAACACGACTATCGGTGCCTTAATGTCGTCGTTGGACGGATCCATCTTAACCGTGAGTTTACCGACGATTGCACGACAGCTTCATACCGGTGTCGGGCTGATGCTATGGATCATGATGGGATACACCGCCATGATTACCGCTCTCTTATTACCCTTCGGACGGTTAGCCGACCTACATGGGCGGGTAAAGTTTTATGGGGCGGGCTTTATTATTTTTGCGGGTTCTTCGGCATTATGTGGATTTGCACCGAACGGGGAACTGCTCCTGGCAGGACGATTGATGCAAGGGGTGGGTTCGGCACTGCTGTGGTCCAATTCGACGGCCATTCTGACGGATGCCTTTCCCCAGGCGGGAAGAGGATTTGCGCTTGGTATCAATCAAGTGGCGGCATTGAGCGGGAGTGTCGGCGGCCTCTTGCTAGGTGGCATTATTACGGCGACGCTGGGTTGGCGGTGGATTTTTTTTGTGAATTTACCCATCGGAATTTTTGGGGGCATTTGGACGTTTGTGGCGTTGGATGAACTTGCTACCGTCGATCATGCGGATCGCTTTGACTGGGGTGGCATGACTTTATTTATGAGTGGGATCGTTCTTATTTTGCTGGGATTGACCGAAAGTATTCAAGGATCAGAGCAACTTGTACCCTGGCTCATGGGGATTGGGTTCTTGGTGTCGGCCGGATTCGTGTGGCGAGAACTAAAAATTGACAGTCCGTTGGTTGATCTCGGCCTCTTTAAAAGCCGCATGTTTTTTCTGGGGAACTTCTCCCTCTTTTTAAATGCATTAGCGCGTGGTGCGTTGATGTTTTTGATGACCTTTGCCTTTCAGGGTTTTAATGGCGACAGCCCCTTAATAGCCGGCCTCAAAATGCTGCCACTGTCTTTGGCCATTATCGTCGTGGGTCCGATAGCCGGTCGACTCTCCGACCGAATGGGATCCCGGGAGCTATCGTCGGGAGGGCTCTTAGTCACAGCTCTCTCCCTGATGATATTAGCGGTGAGCGGTCTAGGATCCTATGGAGTGATTGCGGTAGCGTTGGCGTTGTCGGGGGTCGGCAACGGGTTGTTCAACTCTCCTAATACCAGCGCCGTAATGGGGGCTGTCCCGGCCGACCGGCGGGGTGTGGCGGCCTCGACCCGAACCCTTCTCTTTAATACCGGGCAACTGTTTTCGATGAGCGTATCATTTGCTATCTTGGCTGGCGTCATGGGTAGTAAGCAACTAGCCGGATTTCTAGCAGGGCAAGACGTGACTGCCCGGGCTTCCGGACACGCGGCGTTTGCGCACGGACTGACCGAGGCATTTGTCATTTCGGCGATCCTTTCCGTGGTGGCGGCCGGCCTATCAGCCTTACGGGGCAAACAAGCCCTAAATCCGGTTAGTGCTCGATCGTAGTGCCAAGATTTTGAGTGCGGGAATTCCTGCATGATTGTCCATCACCCTTAATAGATATCCCTAAGGACAAGAGAGCTTGGGGAGGGATCGGGGTGGACTGGAAAGTCTTCCTATCCACGTTTGCACTTATTTTCTTTGCCGAACTTGGTGACAAAACTCAATTGACCGTGATGACGTTGTCGGCACAAAGTGAATCCGGTGTGTCGGTGTTTTTGGGGGCGACAGTGGCGTTGACGTTGAGTGCCTTGTTGGCAGTGATTTTTGGCGAAGCTGTCACAAGGTTGGTCCCGGCCCAGTATATTCATTTGGGGGCAGGCGTGATGTTCGTAGGACTCGGTGTTCTTCTCGTGTGGGGTAAGCTATAGCACTAATCCATGTCTCTGATTGAGGTCACCGTGCCCGGATGTTATAATAAGAAGGTCGATGTGCGCCCGTAGTGAAGCGGATATCACGCAGGCCTCCGGAGCCTGAAGCAGGGGTTCGAGTCCCTTCGGGCGCACCACAAGTTTGAAACCCGCATAGCATAAGCGATTGCGGGTTTTTGTTTCTATCAATTGACCACCGATCCACACGAGTATCCACACGAACGGAGCTAGCGTCCGATTCCGTCTGCTACCCAGGGACAATCGGAGGTACAAAAAACCGACTTTCCGCGAAATCGACAAAGTGCCAATCCGGTGTCTCGGACTAGCAAGCACGGTGGGTTGGAATGGCGCAGAGTCCATGGCTTCGGTCTTATAGCTGGGTCATCGACGGAGATCCTGGAATACTCGGCCATATGTTGTTTAGTGTCTATTGGACCCAAACTCTGCGAAAAGCCATTATGGCCCAATTCCCCGAAGGCGCGCCGGGTGTGATTTGCGGCCATCCGAAAGATGTACGCCATGCGACGTATTGGGCGGTGCCGGATGTTGGTCATCGCTATGCCGATGGACATATTCTCGGTTTGCAATTATGGATACCTGATCACATTCTGCCTTTTTCGGCAGATGACACAGTGATTGCCGCTGCCTGCAATCAGCTAACGCATCTAGACGTTCCGGGGCCAAACGGATTATTCGCTCGCGTGGCTATTCGCCAATTGACACCAACTCAAAACGGTCCCCGAGGACTTTTGGCACGAACGTGGCAAGGACCCCAGCATGGCACTGTGCGCTGGGTCAGCACTACGCCTGTAGTGTTTGACCGTTATCCAGATGATCCCCGCAATCTTAATAGTTACGTACAACAAACGGCTCAGTGGGCCGGATTGCCAACCGTGCGTCAAGTACGAACCCTACCGAATTCACCACTCCCAGGGGTACCCAATGCACGGACATTTCATCTGCGGTCCAACCGAGTGCGACAGCCATTTGTTACACACCTTGAGATAGAGTTTTCCGAACCGGTGCGAGGCCCGGTTCTCTTGGGTAAACTGCGTTACTTTGGACTCGGGATTTTTCGCCCGGTTTTGCACGCTATTCCGGAAACTTTCGAGGAATCTCCCAGTAACCTCACAGAGCGAACAATGGAGGATGCTTATGAGTGATCGATGGAATTTCGATGAGTTTTTTCGCACCACGACAAACTTTGCGCCGTTTCCCTGGCAACAACGGTTAGCCGAGGACCTTGTGGCGAATCGTTGGCCAACAGCAATACAGCTTCCCACGGGTACAGGCAAAAGCAGCATTGTGGCTATTTGGCTTTATGCGCTCGCACATACGCTGGCGCATTCAACAACTCCGCGCTCTGTGCCCATGCGGTTGATTTATGTGGTGAACCGCCGACTGATTGTCGACACTGTTGAATCGGAAGCCCAAGCTCTCGCTCGTCAATTAAGCGAGGCGCTTCGCGATGCGGACCATCCCCTTGCGCCTTTCGCTGAAGTTTTAACGCATGTGAGCGGCGGAGCACCTCTCATTGTGCAACGTGCACGCAGCGGAGTACGGGTGCCGTGGCTATGGACGCCGCACCCCGCGCAGCCGGCCTTGTTTGTCAGCACCGTGGATCAAGCCGGATCACGTCTCTTGTTTCGCGGATACAACGTTTCCCGCAAGCAACGAGCTTTGCAAGCGGGAATATTTGGCGTTGATTCGTTGTGGTTAGTCGATGAAGCCCACCTCAGTACGGCATTCGTCGAAACCTTACTAGGCATCGCGCAAGCACAAACTACCGCATCGTCAAATCCCTTGCCGGTTCCGCGGATTATCCCTATGTCCGCCACGTTGCCATCGTCTTCTGACAGCCATTCTTTTGCCTTGTCAACAGACGATTGGCGGCACCCGGAATTGCACTTCCGGTTGTCATTACCCAAATGGGTCGAACTCCATGATTTCAAAGATATAAAAGCTAAGACCGCAACAGAATCTAATACCGCCACAAAATCGGATGCTACAGCTGAATCACAAAAGACTCAATCTTTCGCAGTAAGCGTTGCTGCTCTAGCAAACGATATTACCGTGACGCACGGTGGCGGGGTTGGAGCGATCATCGTCAATCGCGTTGACACGGCCCGGAAAATCGCCACACGGCTCGACACGGCACGACGGGCCGCGGAACGTAAAGACGCATCGACAGCGGCTCCGTGGGGTCCGATCGTTCTACTTACCAGCCGGATGCGCGCCATTGATCGCCAGGCCTTGTTGTCAGAATGGCTGCCGCGGGTGCGGTCGCAGAATCCAACGTGGCAGGAGTCTGACGGTATGGCATGGGTAGTGGCCACTCAGACTGTCGAGGTCGGTGCAGACTGGGACTTCGACGTAGTCATTTCGGAATGTGCACCGCTGCCGTCTTTAATTCAACGGTTTGGTCGTCTCAATCGTTTGGGCCAACGATCTCGTACTCGTGGTTTAATCGTTCCTCACGACGATGTAAAGGGAATATACCATGTCGACACTGTGGTAGCTACATGGGAATGGCTAAATCAGCACGCCGATATGTTCCATAACATTGACTTTTCCTCGGTGGCGTTGCGGTCGTTGTTGGACTCGGACGACGGGCGTCATCGTTTGGTTGAGCCCCCGTTACAAGCTCCCGTTTTGTTAGACCCACACGTGGCAGCATGGAGTCAAACCGTATTGGAACCATCCCACGAGCCGAGCATCGTGCCTTTCTTACATGGCAAGTCCCGACGCGTAGAAGACGTTCACATCATTTGGCGTAACGATGTCTTGCAACCCGTTCTCGAGCTCGCGACACAAGATGAAGAAACCGAGCGGGTCTTGGCACAATATCTCCAACGAGTCCCTCCCCAGTCCGGCGAGACACTCGATATGCCTGTATGGCACGTAAGGCCTTGGCTGCACACCGAACGTCCGCTGGGGTTGCCGCTTTTGACGGATGCTGTCAGCGACGCCGCTGATCTGTCGGTACCGGAGGACGACAAGTTCACCGACGAACACGCCCGGCCGGTGTGGCGTGTAAACGGCATGACTAGCCGTGTGATTAGCCCCCGCGATATTCGGCCAGGAGACACGCTGATTGTGCCAACTTCTTATGGGGGGTTGGATCGTTGGGGATGGAATCCTAAAGAATCCCACGACGCCTGCGATCGCTTCGAAGAGTGTCTTTCCTATCATCAGACGTTAAGGCTTCACACGACATGGCTTCGCCAGCAGAATTCTTCATTGGACTGGGACGTCACGCCGATCGTCGAAGTGGTCAACGATGTCGCATTAAGTTCCAGAGAGCAACGACAGAAATTGGCCCAGTGGATTGAGCATACGCTTAAACCACAAGTCACCGGACATGCGGCGGCTTTATGCAATCGCGCCTTGGCTCACGTACAGGATTGGACCTGGCAAAGTGTCCCGACTCACCTGGGTTTTGATGGCGTGTTGGTTCAGTGGGTGGAAGAAGATCTGGACCGCGGCGTAGCCGTCGTTAATACCGATGATGCAGACCAACACCAAGGTCTTGGCGATCACCCAATTCAAGCACTGCCCACGCTCCACGCGCATTTGCAACAGACCCAGCACACAGTCCGACGGTATGCCGAACGGTTAGGTTTGCCCGCTGCAGTAACCGTTGTTGTCATGGCGGCCGCTGAGTGGCACGATTTGGGCAAACTCGACCGCCGGTTTCAATGCTTCTTGCACGCTGGCGATTGGATGGCCACTGCGGCTGATCCTGAGCCGCGCGCCAAGTCGGGCTTAGACCCTCGCGATCAGGCAACGTTTCGCCTGGCACGGGCCGCATCTCAACTCCCAAAAGGGTTTCGCCACGAGGAGCTTTCCGTGCATCTATTGCAAGGGCTGCGTCATAGCGACCCGTTTCATGCATGGCCAGATGATCAGTGGGCATTGTTTCTCCATTTGGTTGGCAGCCATCACGGTTGGGGGCGGCCCTGGTTTCCCATGACCACATCGATGGACTCGCAATTTCTTCCATTGGTATATGCAGGCATTCCCTTGGCTTTGCCGGAAAACCCCATCCTTGGATCTCTCACATCAGGATGGGTGGACCAATTCGAAATGCTCCAACAACGGTGGGGCGCTTGGGGCTTGGCGTTTTTGGAGTCTCTGGTTCGTTTGGCCGACTATGAAGCGTCCGTCATGGGGAGGAACGTCAATGTTCGAGATTCCACTTAACGCGCTCAGTGAAGAACTATTTCCGGTCAGCTATCTCAGTGCCCTGGGTGTTATTGCTGTGTTACAGCGTGAAGGATTGACCAGCTATATAAAATGGCGACACGACCCGTACTGGTCACCAGTTCTTATAAGTCCCATCGAATTCGACGAGGTAGCCACCGCGCTTCGGCGCGGGGCTGCCGCGCGCGAGTCCGAATTGACTCAAACCACCACGAATTGGTTAGAAGTAGCGGACATGCGCCAGATTTTGGACGACACCCGGTTTCGGCGAAACCATGGATGGTGGTGGCCAGGGTTGTTTACGGAATGGCCTATCATGGATACAACAGGTCGTAAGAAACCAAAGAACGAGTCAGAACCCAAACCGGATCTGGTTCGCTTATCCCAAATCTTCAGCGTGCATCCGGAATTGCGCGACAAATTGTTTTCCGACATCTTGCCGCGTTTGATGCGCAAGACGTGCGAAAAACCTGATGCATTTCAAGAGTGTCTCCTCACTCGGTGGCGAAACGAAGATTACATTATCACGACAGAAGAGCGAGATTCGGGCGGGGGTGTCAATGATGCCACGTTTGGATGGGGCTCCGTCGATGCGGCGGCCAGTAGTCAAGAACCTGAGCTTCTGCGCAAAACCAGCACCGCTGCCGCGCTATGGCTCGTTCTGGAAGGGATGAGTTTCTTTCCAACATGGGCGGTCGAGGGCAACGAGGCGCGCACCGCGGGCGTCATCCGCAGAGCACGTACCTTAGGACAGGATTCTCGTATGATGTGGCTAATGCCACTTTGGGAAAACCCATTGACCTTACCAACCATTCGCCGAGTCGTGTTTTCGATGGACGTTACCCACGAAAACTCTTGGCGTGAACGAGGTATTGTGGGGCTGTATGCGTGCGACTTGATAAGTGAAAACAAGCGCATGATATTGGGACGTCCTTACCGGGTTTGGTAAAATTCATCGCGCGAACCTCAATTAGCGTACTTAACGCGCCTGGTTCGCGTTACTTGCCTCGCTGGACATTAAACGGATCAGAGTCATAACGGCTTGGCTCTTTCTCAAATCTGAGGATCGAGTGCTGGACATCGTCGGTGTTTCCCGGTATGCTACTCTTAAATATTAACCGGTGAGGTGGGCGATGGAGCGTCAAACCTGGTCGAATGTGCTGTCCGCCGCTTTAGCGCGCGGATCTTTTTCCCCGAACGAGATTGCTCAGATCTACCAACTGGAAATGGAGGCGCGTACC
>JAJZXX010000154.1 GCA_021806205.1 Bacillota bacterium
TTTGTGGTCGGTGCGTCGCGCCGTGAGTGTTGACCCGTTCCCATCCCGCACACGGTCGTCCCCCTCGCGCACGCTGACACTACTGGTCCCGTCGGGGACTGGGATCATCAGGCCGTGCCGACCCATTTTTGATACCCTCGCGTGAGCGGGGGTATTTACGCAACATGAGGAGGATTGGCGCTGGATGTCGGATGAACGCTGGTCTCATCGTAATCATGACGAAGCCATCAAAAATCGGCAGCATGTGTTGCGCGGCTTGCCGCAGTGGCGGGCACAGGACGACAGGATATTTAACTGGCACGTTGACCCAAACCAGCTTTCGTCGTATTTGGAGTCCTTGACCGGACAGATGGTGATGCCGGTCTCTGTCGTCGGACCTTTTGGGATCGATATGGGTGAATACCAGTGGATCGACGGAACCCTGACCGAGATGTCTCGGCAGAAGGACGAGGTGTATATTCCTCTGGCTCATACCGAAGGGGGATTGTCCATGTCGATGCAGCGCGGTATCCATGCTCTCAACCGATCGGGGGGTATCAAAACATACGTATTGAACGATATGATGACCCGGGATTCCTCCTTCGTTTTTGACTCCGGGGAGGATTCTAAGGCTTTTTTGGACTGGATACTTAAAGAGCGCCAAGACCTCATCAATTGGCTGAATGACCCCTCCCACCCCGATAAACAGCTTAAACCGGGCCAACGCATCGCGGACGTTTCACGGCATGCCGTTTTATTAGCTGTCGATACCCAGTTGGTGGGTTCCGTATGCCATTTGTTGTATCGGTTTTTTACTGAAGAAGCATGTGGACCCAATATGATTACGCGAAATGCTTACGCGTTAAACCATGAAATCGTTCGGCGGATCGACCGCCATTCTTGGGGACTTTTAAACATTTTCCTGGAAGCAAATATGGGCGGGGATAAAAAGCCTAGCCACGAACATTACAATGGTGGGCATGGGAAAACGGTGATGGCCGTTGGCACACTCTCGCACCAGCATCTACGGCGCTATCTCAATACGACGGTACAAGAAATTAAGCGGCTGGAATGGACAGGCTTACATGGATCTAATGCGAGCGGGATGCAATCATTTGCGTTTACGCCGGCTTCGGCTGTTGCAGCTGTTTTTCTTGCGACAGGCCAGGACTTGGGGATGGTGGCCACATCCAGCATGGCTCATGCGACCATTCAAGAAACCCCCGATGGCGCTTCGTTCAGCCTCCAATTAGGTGGAATTGAGGTGGGCACTGTGGGAGGCGGCACTTCATTGCCCCATGCACAAAGCTACTTAAACCTTCTAAAGTGCCAAGGCCCGGGATCGGCCCAACGCCTTGCGCAAGTTATTGCCGGCGCGGCCCTGGCGCTAGAAGTATCAGCATCGGCATCTATGGCGGGTCATGGCAGTGAAAACTTTTTCCGAGCGCATCTTGAACGGGGTGGGCGGCGCGGCTCACACTAATTTGTTCCTGAATCCGTGATCAGCGATGAGTCATGCTAGGTGTGGGCACGGATCTGAGTTCCCACGGGTGCCAGTAGGGGACTTTTCGCCCGTTGATCCGGCTCAACAGGAGGACGTCAGCCAGCATCGGCGGGCCGGTCTTTGGTCCCGGGGATTTGTACCCACCATTCGCCCGGCGTGGCATCGCGCAGGCCGCGCACCGCATTCCGCAGAGTCCACGGTTCGCCATTCAGCGTTTGCAATCGCAGCGCATTCCATCCAAACCGGACGATGACGTAAGCTTTTTGCGCCACGATCCAGGCGAGCGCCGGCGGTTTGGCATCATGTCGCTCGGCCAAGACGACATCATCTAGACGCAAACGTAATCGTGTCAAGGATTCTGCGCCATGCGTATCCGTCAGTTCCACGTGTTCCCACCGGCCCGTGCCCAAATTCCATTGCGCATGCAGGCGCGCCACGCGGACGCGTGGCGTAACCGCTTGAGGACGGCCACATCTGAGATGTCCGCTAACCCGATTCGCCGTGGTCCGTAACGACCAATCGTTCCAGGCATAAGCAAAGATTAGGCGCAACAGCGCCTCGGCCGACTGAATGGCCCGCAAGCGGGTAATGGCTCCGTACGTCCATGCGGCATCCTGCCACCCCTGGGGCAGAAAATGCATCACGACGGCCCATTGGTTGTCTAGTTCCGACGTTTTGGTATCGTTCGCAATCTTGCGTGTCCTCATGTTCGTCATCTCCGTAGGATGGAATGGTCTTCCGTCCTACTTCGCGACCGCGGGGTCAAATTCCTGACGATACTACACTAAAGGCAAAAGTTAGCGCCTATGGGAGCATCCCCCACTATGATGACGCGTTATGTCATCGATACGGACGTCCTAATTTGGGTGCTGCGCCACGATCCGGAGGCGGTGCGATGGATTGAAACGACCGCGCGCAATGGCACGCTGGCGTGTTCCGTCTTGACGGTGGCGGAAATTCTGCGACTGATTCGGGATTATGAACTCCCTCGCGCTCGCCGACTTTTTTGAGACGCTGGACAGTATTCCAGTGACGTATGAGGATGCGATCCACGCCGCGGAGATGATGCGGAATCGGGGGCCCGGATTGGTAAACTGCCACATTGCGGCCGGGGCCATTCGGCTCGGAGCTACCGTGATCACCTACAATCGTAAAGATTTTGCACGGACGGGGGCGGTTTAGGCCGACCCGCCATCCAGTCCTGGAGGGCGCTGACATGTTCCTTGGTTACGCCCGGGTTTCGACGGCTGATCAGACTCTCGCACTTCAGAGAAGAGTCTTCTTTGTCCGGATGGGGATTAGATCCGGGTCCAACGCGAGTCGCCATAAGAAAGCAACCGTTCACTTCTGCACTCCGTACATAAAAGTTAGGAGATCGGCGCTCGCTTCGAGCGCATAAGCTGTTATAATGACCACAGTGATGTAGGGACGCCCGGGGAATGCCTTTAGCAAGCATTCAAGAGCTCGGGTGGTTTCGTTTCCTAAAATTTAGTCTTGTGGTCATTCTATCTAGCAAATGAAGGACAACAGGCAACCATGTCAACGTTTGGGCTTTCAAGAGCGTCATAAACATCACTGTGCAATATTCTCCACGAAGATTGCAATTCCTGTACGGTTCGTCAAATACAGTTCCACTCCCCAGCCGCGTATCTCTATTGGCAGGACTCATCCGGACACGCGGCGAATCCCTTTACCGGTGATGTATATCCATGCCCAATTTAGAGAGCCACATGCCAGGGACGCACGGATCTGGCCTCGGGCCGGTGACAGGCTCGTGTCACGCATTATGATGTGGAGACCGGAAAGCGTCGGGAAACAAGCCAGACGTTCTCTACCGAACGGGAGGCGAAAAAGTGGGGCCGAGAGCAAGAAATTCAGTTTCGCGAGAACCCTAATCGGAAGCCAGCCAGCGACCAGTCGCTGAAGGATTACCTCACGCAGTTAGATTGGAATGAAAGACGCACCCGACCTCTCTGCCAAAACAATAGCTAGTTAGATCCTGCTGAAAAAGTCCCTGGCCACCGATCCTTGAAAATCGCATAAAAACAGATATTCCCGGACCAGTTGTCGAATTTGTCCAGTAACGAAACCATCCAAATTCGATGAGGGGGGAATCCCGATAACCAGGTATTCGCGCTAAGGGGTGCGAGTTCCTGCTTCGGGGATGGCATGCAACAACATGACCACGTACAATTAGACTTTTTGACGGCCGCGATGCTGGCGGAGGTGTGGACGCTACCAGCCGAACTGGCCGCCGTGGATCAACTGTTGTCGGACCCCACGATTGTCGCTCCCTTGCTGACCAAACTCGAGCCCGTCCGGGGTCGACCATCTGTGCCCGCGGCCCAAGTGCTCCGGCTGTTATATTTGAAGGACCGCTATCAGCTATCCGACCGCGATCTGATCCAGGAAGTCTCCGATAGCTTTCACTGGCGGAAGTTTTGCCACTTCGGGGTGGCGGATCCCTGCCGCCTCCGACCACGTTAACGTATTGGCGCCAACGCGGCTGACGGTGAGCCAGAGACCGCGGCCGGATTCGGTCACCCGGATGATGATCTGGCACTGATCGCTGGCTGAGTGGGAGCGCTCCACCCAGCCGATCGATTCTATCTGCTGCATGGCGATGGTCATGGCGGCGAGCAGCCAATCCTGGCGCCGTCAGGAGTGACTCACGCTTCCTCGCGATTGTGTTCTCATAGCCCGTGTCTGGCAAGCGCCCAACGTGATCGCGTGTCTGGTGAGTCGACTGAGGCAAACGCGCCTAAAGATCAGCAGTTGACCATGTCATAGGTCTCGGCGGAATATTAAAAAAGCGATGGGGTCCGTTCCCATCGCTAACCATGGAGCACCTTACAGGCAACGCGCCGCCCTAACCAGACGTGTGCGACATAATAGGGCTACAAAGCAGGTATCGCACCGCGAGGCTTTTAAGCCCCGAAACTTTGTCGATACGTCCTTTGTCGCCGACTTCACACCCTCACTCGCACCTTGGAAGATTTGTCTCAAGGGTCCTTCGGGCGTGTCGGTGTCATTGCCCGACAACCCGATTCGCTTGGCCTTATATTCAATTTCTGCCCGCAACTCATCTAAAAACACCCGACCGTCAATACTGAGGCGCTCCGCATCATCCAACAGGTGATCATACATGTTGTCCATCGTGTTGAGGAGGTCATCCTTCATATTCACCAAGTTTCTCAAACGCTCCGAATCCATCGAGGGCACAGCCTTTTTAAGATAATGTTCCGCAAATGCCTGATGGCGTGACTCATCGCGAAGAATGCGGCCCGACAGGTTGCCAAACAACGCATCGGGTTGCGAACGAGCAAATATTTGGTAGAAATTTTTTGCAAACACGTCAGAAATGAGGATGCCCCACACCCAGTCGATCCGATCGCCCTTGCGCAGCCGATTGTGATACCGCAACATCGCAGGCATCTGCCGGACGTTCAAGGGGTCTTCCTCAAGTCTCTTATACAGCCGGGTTAGCACTTCAAAGTGCCGGGCCTCATCCATCAAAAAACTACTCAGGTAAATTTGTGACGTTGTTTCCCCGGCTAACGCCATTTGCGGAAGGACGGTGCTCGCTCCAATCATGGCCGACTGTTCGCCTAGGTACACGGGCGTTAGCATGTGGGCCAACGCCCGGGCTTGTTGGTCTTCCATCATCAAGGGCTGCTGCCACTCGACGTCGGATACGGTCCATTGCGCCTTAACCCCTTTATGAAACAGGCGTATCAAGAGATCCTCTTCAAATTGAGGGAAAATCTTTATCACGGACAATTCCTCCATCGTCGACCGAACTAGCACGCTTGCGCCTACCGCTCAAAAACACAATATTGGGCAGTCTAACCGCACCATATTAGAATAGATCATGTCACGGAGGGACGCAAACCGCATTTTGATCCGGGTGGGGCATGAGCGGCGCTGACGACAGGAGCGCCCCGGCGATTCCGGGACACCCCTGGTCGTCCGAAAGTCTGAGGGATCCGGCATGTACGGGAAGGATTCATGAGGTGACCAAGACGGTTACGGCGGTCAGTTCATGACCGGCTGGGTTCATCGGAATCACCCAGACGCGAACCGGAGCGCCTACTTTCAGGGTAGACATATCCCCATTGGGCGCGAAGAAGGCCGTGTGAGAGGTAATTTGGACGACTGCAGGTGCAGGCTGGCCTGGCACGTTAACCGTCATGCGTGATGCGGCCAATTGAGTGATGGTTCCATTAATCGGTGGGTAATTAACTTCAACGATGTGAGCTTCCAGTCCATTGTCAGCAGTACTTTGGCCGCTAACCGCAACCCGCAAGCCTTCCTTGAGATAGCTAAATCCAGAGGGACCCGTGGCCTGGGGTTTGCCAGGCGATATGATTCGGGTTTGATCGGTTAATATTACTTGGCGCGACAAATTGGTGAGGTCGCCTTGGGTATCTTCTAATGTCACTGTCATATGGTCTTGGCTAAGTTTTGTGATTTCTCCGCGGATTGCCACGGAGATGGCAGGCTTGCCCATGACCGTTTGAGCTAAATTACTGGCAGTGGTGCGGTAGGCATAATGAATGACCACCAACGCGGCAAAAATGGCCACTAACCATCCCGCAGTACGACGCGACAAGCCGAAACGTCTTTTGTTCATGTCCAATCCCTCCCGCTAGGACATATTCAATGCGCCGGAGATTTAGTCCAAGATGACTACGAAAGACCTCAGAGAGATTCGTCTCGCACGAAGTCGATTAATCACGCTAAAATGAGTTAAGACATACGGTATGAGGAGGAGTCGTGCAGACGCCCGTTCTGGATTTTATGTTTCGCTATGCCGGCCGCGGGGGTGAGCGGTGGCATACGCCTGGCCACAAGGGAAGTTCGCCTCAACATGGCGGATTTTTAGAGTGGACGTACGACATTACGGAAATTGGTGAGATGTTGACAACGCCGAATCCGGTGTCGAACTCCGAAGCGTTAATGGCTGAGACTTTTGGAGCGGACCGAACCTGGTATTCGGTGGGTGGTGCCACCATACCGGTTATGGCCGCCATCTTGGCGGCGATTCCCTTTGGATCAGAGGTGTGGGTGGATCGGGCTATCCATCGGTCGGTATTGGGGGCACTTGTTATTGGAGGCTATCGTGTCCACTGGCTTTATCCAGACTGGCTTCGGGCCGGGTTGGCACTTCCCCTGACGGAATTTCCGGCCACCATGACCGGTGCGTCCGGGCTGGTGGTGACGCGTCCGACCTATGATGGTCTGGCAAGCAACCTGTCCCGGACCATTCAAACGGCCCATGACCAGAACCTGACGGTGGTGGTGGACGAAGCGCATGGCAGTCATTGGCGGCGCTCCGCCTATCCTCCGTCAGCTTTGGCGCTGGGAGCCGACATGGTGGCGCACGGGGTGCATAAGAGCGAGGCGACACTAACGCAGACCGGCTTGCTCCATCTCCAGGGCGCCCGGGTATCCCGAAGCGAAGTGGATCGATGGTTTAGGGTCTTACAAACCTCTAGTCCTTCGTACTTGCTTTTGGCTTCGCTTGACCGGCTACAATGGGAAAGACACCAAGCTGGTGCGAATCAAGCTTGGGAACAGCTGGCCGAGCAAGCCAGACAGTTGTGGACGTACTTGGAATCCCATGGTGTGGCGGTATTGCAAAGCTGGGCGGAGCACCAGGGATTGATGGTCGACCCGAGTCGTTTGACCCTTATGGGCCCGGGCCGACGCCTAGGCCAGGTGCTAGCACGGGGGGGTGCCCTAGAAAAGTCGACAGTCGGCAGTGTGACCCTCTTTTTAGCACCCGGCCAATCTTTGGATCGTGTATACGAGTTGGCCGACGATTTGGGAGTGGTGGCGGGCCAGGTGGATTTCTCGCTCATGCCTTATCCCAGGCTTGGGGCTTTCCTGGATATCCGTCAAGCCTGGAACACACCAGGACAGTGGGTCGCACTCGACCAAGCCGCCAATCGGGTGCTGAAGGATGGATTGACGCCTTACCCGCCGGGCATTCCGTTAGCGATGCCGGGCGAGATGCTGACCCAAGAGGCTACGGATTGGCTGTTGGAGTGGTTAGGGAGTGAATGTGGCATAGTTGAAGGGGTAAAGGATGAAGGGGGGCGGCATTGTGTATGGGTAATAAACGACTAGATGACGGCCTCTTGATTTCTTTGGAAGGGGTAGAAGCCGTAGGCAAGACCACTCAACTTTGGCGCTTGAAGAGGCGGATTGAAGCCTTGGGTCAAGAGGTTTTGGCGGTCCGAGAGCCGGGTGGAACGGCTTTTGGGGAGACCTTGCGGGATTTGATTTTACATCGAGTGCAAGCGGAAAGTGGATTGGCCGAATTTCTGGTATTTGCGGCGGCTCGCGCGGAACTCATGGCTACCGTGATACAGCCTGCCCTAAATCGGGGGGCTACCGTTCTCATGGACCGGTTTGTTGATTCTAGCCTGGCCTATCAGGCCTTTGGTCGTGGCCTGTCCACGGCGGTTGTTGATCAAATCAATCAGCTAGTGATCGAAAATAGGATGCCGGATCTGACGATATGGCTCAAAGGAGAACCCTTTGCCATCGAAGAGAAGGATCAGCTCGAACGACGTGACGCTGCCTATTTTAAACGAGTTGAAGAAGGGTATCAGTGGTTGTACCAGCAAAATCCCACACGCTGGTTAGTAGTCGACTGTAGGCAAGACCCTGATATAATTTTTGACACTCTCATGTCGCGCATTTATCGTTTTTTTAAGAAAAACACAAGGGGGGACGATTAATGAAGCTCATTGTCGCCATTTTGCAGGACAAAGACGCCGGGCGGGCCGTCACGGAAATTAATCGGCGAGGCTTTCGTGCCACCAAGTTGGCCAGCACCGGAGGCTTTCTGCGGGAAGGCAACACAACCATTTTGGTCGGCGTCGAGGAGCACGACGTGGAGCAGATTTTATCGGTTTTGCGCAGGACGAGTTGCATACGGCACGAGACCCTCACGCCGCAGACGCCCAGTCACAGCGGTGAACCTTATGTCCCCTTTCCCGTCGAAGTGACGGTGGGAGGAGCAACGGTCTTTGTCGTGGACGTTGATCGCTATGAGAAATTCTGAACGACAGGATGCATTTTCTGAACTTCAGGCTTTGTACCGTCAAGGACGTTTGGCACAGGCCCTCTTAATATCGGCCGAGCCGGAACGGTCGCTGATGCTGCGCGATTTGTTAGGGCGCCTGTGGCTATGTGAAGGCACTCAGGATGCCGCATGCACGTGTCGGTCGTGTCAAACCGCCTTGGAACATCATCCGGATTGGATTGAGCTGAACCCCACGTCAAAAACTATCCATATCGACGACGTCCGGTTAGCCGTGTCTACCATGACGGTGGCGCCGACCTGGTCACCCGCTAAGGTTATTGCTCTCTATCCGGCTGACGCGCTCGGACGGGAGGCGGCCAATTACCTATTAAAACACTTGGAGGAACCACCCCGTTTTGCCCAATACCTTCTCTTGACGAACGCTCCCGACGGAATCCTACCTACCGTTAAAAGTCGGTTGCAGCATTGGAGGTTGGTCGGCGAAGAAAAAACTATGGCCGCTGAGGATCAAGGCAACCTGTTGGGGCGATTGAAACACGAGAAATTGACCTCAAAAATTCTGGTACAAGCGTGTTACTGGGTCCGGGATCAGTATTACACAACCCACGAAACTGACTGGCTTTCCGTCTGGGAAGCTATTATAGAGGCCTCGGGCCAGCTCGACTTGAATGGCAACGAGGATTTGGTCCGTGCGCGGATTTTACGATCATGGCCCACCAGGTATGCCAGATGAACTGGTGGGTTTATGTTATCCGCTGTGGTGACGGCACATTTTATACGGGAATGGCGCTGGACGTAAATAGGCGCCTAACGCGGCACCAGCAGGGTCATGGAGCCCGCTATACGAGAGGTCGCGGCCCATTGGAGCTTTGGTGGTCGACCGGGCCACTCACCCGTCAAGAGGCTATGTCGCTGGAGATTAGGGTGAAAGGCTATTCACATGCGCAAAAGGAATTGTTGAGGGGGCATTAGCCATCGGTTTTGGGATGAGTTTGGAACCGGGAACACTCTATGTGGTGGGTACGCCCATCGGGAATCTCAACGATTGGTCGCCACGTGCTCAAGCCGTGCTCCAGGAGGTCGATTTGGTCCTGGCCGAGGACACCCGGGTTACGGGGCTTTTATGTCATAACGCGGGCATTGAGGTCCACCTCTTATCACTCCACGCGCATAACACCGAACAGCGGATTCCGACTGTGTTGACAAAGCTTCGGGCCGGCCAATCTATTGCGCTGGTGAGCGACCGTGGTATGCCGACGATCTCCGATCCTGGTCAGGAACTGGTCGAGGCGGTATGGCAGGAAGAACTCCAGGTTAGTGTGATTCCCGGACCGTCGGCAGCCGTCACGGCTTTTAGTGCATCGGGATTTCCCTCGCCGTATGTCTTTTGGGGGTTTTTACCGCGCGCCGGTTCCGCGCGCAAAGAGGTACTGGCTAAGGCCGCTTTATGGCCCTATGTAGGAATTTTTTATGAATCTCCGCATCACTTGCAAAAGACGGCGCGCGATCTCGCCCAAAGTTTAGGGGACCGCGAGGTGCTACTCGCCAGGGAAATGACGAAGATGCATGAAGAGTTTTGGCGTGGATCGTTAGCCCAACTGTGTCAAAAGGTTCAAAACCAGCGCGGCGAATACGTAGTGGTCGTGGGACCGGCTAAAAAAATGCCCGGAAGTATAGAAGTTGACTGGAATCAACTTGTCTCCCGGGTTGGGCAGATGGTCTCCGAGGGTATGCATCCTAACGACGCCATCCGCCAGGTGGCAAAAAGCCACCACGTATCGCGCCGGGACTTATATCAGCGCATCCACGTGGACTAAACGGCTTCGGTGTTCAGGTCCTTCATGCATGACTGGCACACCTTCTTGCCCCGGAACGACTCGATTCCCTCGGCGTTGCCACAAAAAATACAAGCGGGCTCATACTTTTTCAACACGATCTTTTCTCCGTCGACGTAGATTTCTAAAGAATCTTTGTCGCTAATGTTTAGGGTGCGGCGCAGTTCAATGGGAAGCACCACACGACCTAACTCATCGACTCGACGGACAATACCGGTAGACTTCATCGCGTTTTCTCCTTTCTGCTTTCGACATGATGATACCAGTATCATGCCAGAAATACCAAATTATAGTCAATACCTTGCGAACTTTGTCGAAAAAAATATATGTTGTTGGACGAATGATGGAAAATGCTCTGGAGTCGGTTAGGAAAGGGCCGTCGTTCCCCCTAAAGATGTCAGTCCTTGAATGGAAATTTGACAGAGGGCGTCTCTATTGTTAGAATGCGCGCACAGTGAGTGTGGAAGGGGAAGCTGAACCACTGTCGGCTTAAGCGAGTCAGGAATGGTGAAAGCCTGACGCCAGGCAGTCTAAAGGCATGGCCCTGGAGCTCGAGGTCTGAACTAGGAGTAAGACTTCCGGTCATCCCCGTTATCGGATAACGAGAACCAATAAGGGTGGTACCGCGGCATTTTGTCGCCCCTTTGTGATGAGGGGCTTTTTGTTTTTTGTTGGGGTACCCAAACGAGGAGTGAGGACGGTGGGTGAATCCGTATGGTATATTACAACACCGATTTATTATCCGAGCGACAGCTTGCACGTGGGGCATGCCTATACGACGGTGGCGGCCGATGCCTTGGCCCGTTATCATCGGCTCGTGGGAGACCGCGTGTTGTTTGTGACGGGGACCGACGAGCACGGCCAGAAAATTCAAAAGAAGGCTCTGGAAAAGGGTCAAAAACCCCTAGAATTTGTGACCCCGATCGTGAAATTTATTCGCGATCCTCTCTGGAAACGGTTAGGTATTTCGTACGACGATTTTATCCGTACGACCGAGGATCGGCATCGACACGTCGTGCAACAGATTTTTCAACGGTTGGTTGAGCAAGGCGATATTTATAAGGGGATTTACGAAGGGTGGTATTGCCTTCCGGACGAATCCTATTGGACCGAGTCGAAACTGGTGGACGGAAATTGTCCGGATTGCGGCCGCCCAGTGGAAAAAGTCACCCAAGAGAGCTACTTCTTTCGCCTAAGCCATTACCAAAACCGTTTGCACCAATATATTCTGGACCACCCTGAATTTATTCAGCCCACTTCCCGCCGCCATGAAATGCTGAACTTTATTGAGGCGGGCCTCGAGGATTTATCGGTGTCGCGCATGGGAGTGTCGTGGGGGATTCCGGTTCCGGGCGATCCCGACCACGTTATTTATGTTTGGTTTGATGCCCTGACCAACTATCTAACGGCTGCCGGATATCTTCACGATACTGATTTGTTCCAAAGCGCCTGGCCCGCCAATGTGCACTTGGTCGGCAAGGAAATTGTCCGGTTTCACACCGTGATCTGGCCGATTATCTTGATGGCGCTCGACCTTCCTTTGCCTGATCGGGTTTTTGGCCATGGCTGGCTTCTCATCGGTCAGGCCAAGATGGGCAAGTCACTCGGCAATGCGGTCGACCCGGTTGAACTCTTCGATCGGTATGGGGTTGATCCGTTGCGACACTATCTTTTGCGCGAAGTGCCCTTTGGGGCCGACGGCAGTTATACGGAAGCGGCTTTGGTGCTGAGGACCAATGTCGACCTCGCGAACGATCTCGGAAATTTGCTCTCGCGCACGACGGCGATGATTGATCGGTTTCACCAGGGGACGGTTCCGTCGCTCGATGTCGGGAGCGACGATGGCGTGTTGGCGAAAGAGGCTGCCCTAGTGTATCGCGAAGTCGAGACTTTTATGAACAATCTAGCCATCTCTGATGCACTCACGTCGATTTTTCGGTTGATTAACCGCGCCAACAAATATATTGAAGAACAAAAACCCTGGGATCTCGCCAAAAGACACGATGGGGTGGCTTTGGACAATGTGCTCTATGGGCTTTGGGAAACGTTGCGCATTGTGTCGGTGCTGCTCACACCATTTCTGCTTGAGGCCCCCAATCGCATCCGAAAACAGCTTGGTCTGACCGAGCCTGTCCTCCAGTATCGTGAGGCGCTCTTTGGATTTAATCCGTCCGGTTTATCGGTCCGACGGGAGGGCCCGTTATTTCCGCGTATCGAGTGGAAAGAATCCGTGACGGCTGGGGACGATACGGACCACGCTATCGGGGTGGAGGATTTTCGCAAATTGGATTTCAGGGTTGGCACCATCCGTACGGCAGAAATCGTTCCGGGCGCCGATCGCCTACTCAAACTGACCGTGTTTGACGGAAGCCGCGATCGCACCATTGTATCGGGAATTCGACTCCATTACGCCCCGGCGGATCTTATCGGGCAACAAGTCGTGGTGGTGGCGAATCTTAAGCCGGCCACCTTCAAGGGAATTGTGAGCGAAGGGATGCTGCTGGCTGGTTCGCATGAGGGGGAATTGAGCCTGGTGGCACCCATCCGTCCCTTGCCGGAAGGAGCCCCCGTCAAATGAGCATTAAACTCTTTGATAGTCACTGTCATCTCCAAGATGACGACTTTGCCGTGGATCGTGAGGAGGTGTATCGACGCGCTGCCCGAGAGGGAGTCGGCCTTATTATCCCGGGATATACCATGGCGAGTTCGGCGGCTGGTGTTGAATTTAGCCAAGCACACGATGGCACCTGGGCCTTGGTAGGCATACATCCACACGAATCTAAAGATGCTCCCCCCAATTATCAAAATCAGCTTGATGGTTGGGTGACATCGGAACCGTCCGTTATCGGTGTGGGCGAGATCGGACTGGACTATCACTACCAATGGAGCCCACCGGACATACAGAAAAAAGTGTTTGTCGAACAGATGGCATTAGCCCAAAGGCTTCATGTGCCGGTCTCGGTGCATACGCGGGAAGCGGAGGAGGACACCTGGGCCATCATCCGGGAGGTGGGCCATCCGTCCGGTGTCATTCATTGTTTTACAGCGAGTGAACGATTTGCTGAACGCGTACTGGACTTTGGATGGTTTCTCTCATTTTCGGGCGTCATTACGTTTAAAAATGCCCATGCCCTACGGGCTATCGTGTCATCCGCTCCGCTCGATCGGATCTTAATTGAAACGGACTCACCCTATCTGTCGCCGGTGCCCTGGCGAGGCCAGCGCAATGAGCCGCTGCGTGTCTTTCGGGTTGCGGAAGTGGTTGCCGCCCAAAAAAACATCTCGACAAAAGAGGTATTCAACCATACTATGTCGAATACTCGCAACCTGTTTTTTGCGCATGATAGCAACGTGACATAGATCGTGGAGTTTGACAACACAGCATAGGGATGAGGCAACGCCATACCAAAAGGAGGACGGCTATTTGATACAATGGAACACGTTGGGGCTACGGTCCTGGCTGTTGGGTGTCGTCGCGCTGACCGCGATGGGAGCCGGCATCGTCGGATCGCAGTTCCAGCATGTGGACATTATGATTCAAAGCCCAACCGGGAAACAACGACGCTCTATTTGGACTTTTGCCACCGGGGTTCACAGAATCTTACGGGGAGCGGGAATAAAGACTCAGCCGCAGGATTGGATTCAGCCGAAAAATCGATTAACCGCCTCCCATGACATCATCGTTCGAAAGGCTATTCCCGTGACCGTTTTGACACCTGAGCACACCAGGCAGGTATGGACGACGCGGTACCGCGTGTCGTCCGTGTTAGCCCGGGCCCAGGTAAAACTAGGCCCGCTTGATCAGGTCCATCCGGGCCTAGGCGCCCATATATCGGCCGCTACCAAGATTAACGTCATTCGGCGGCGATGGGTTACCAAACGCGTTTGGTTAAGAATTCCCTATGCGGTTCAGCACCAGGCCGATCCTCAATTGGCCCACGGCAAGACCGTCATTCGGGCCCGCGGGCGATATGGCAAACGCCTTAAAATCCTTCGCCAACTTTTACAAGATGGTCGGGTAGTCAAGACCATGACGTTGAGCCTAAGGCGGGTGGAGCCTTCGCGACCCGAGGTGATTGACTTTGGGACGGCTCGTCCAGTTTCGCGTGGGGGTACGGTGCCGCAATTCACCAAAGTGATCCGGATGAGTGCAACCGCATATTGGCCCGATCCGGCTTGGTCGAGCGGGTATACGTATACGGGTTTGAAAGCACAGTATGGCATAGCGGCTGTGGATCCGTCGGTCATCCCCTTAGGCACACACCTCTATGTTCCCGGATACGGATTTGCACTGGCGGCCGACATCGGCGGAGCCATTCAAGGAGACCGCATTGACCTGTGTTACAACACGTTGCAGCAGGCTCAAACGTGGGGGTTGAGGGAGGTCAATGTCTACATTCTCGGGCCGGGTTAGGAAGTGAGCGACCATTTTCGATATCGATCCCCGATCGCGGGCGGGATTGGAAGAGGTGCTGGGAGACTTGGAATTGGCCCCCGTGTATCGTTGGGGCCAAAACTTTTTAATCGACAAAACCACGTTTGATAGGATGGCGGATTTGGTGATGGAGGACCGCTCCCAAGCTCAAGTCCTAGAAATTGGGCCCGGGGTCGGCGGACTGACGCTCTCGTTGTTGGAACGCGGCGCGGATGTGGTGGGCTTAGAAATTGACTCTCGCTTTAAGAGGGTGCTGGATACCTTAGCGGATCGATACCCTGGGCATCTGACGGTTTTATACCAGGATGCGTTAGCTGGGTCCTGGCAGGACATACTGGAGCATGTGGGATTTGACGCAGCGAGCATCGCGGGAAATTTACCCTATTATGCCACGGCTCCGTTGATGGGGTGCCTCCTCGATTTAGACTATCCGTGGCGCCGGGGCGTGTTCATGGTGCAAAAGGAAGTGGCCGAGCGGCTCATAGCGGGACCGGGCCATCGCAATGCCTCCGTGCTCAGTGTGCTCTTGCGGTATCGCATGGATGTGGTGGGGGGGATTGGATGCGTGCCCGCTCCGCGATTTTGGCCAGCTCCGGAGGTGTCGTCGGCTGTGATACAATTAGTGCGAAGAAAAGAGCTTCCCGTAGACTGGGAAGTCTTTCGATGGGTGGTGCGGGCTGGCTTCGCTCATCGTCGCAAGATGTTGCGGCAGGCCCTGGCAAAAGCGCCGGGGTCGTTCCTGAGTAAAAAAGCCTGGTCTTCATTGTTAAACGCACTAGGCATAGGGGATTCGGCGCGCGCAGAAGAACTGACATTGGAGCAGTGGGTACGCATGAGTGGGGCATTAATGGACAATAGGAAGGGTGGGGCGGCGTACCATGATTTTTGAGAGTCCCACCAAGGGCCGTCTTACTTTTGATGAGATGTTTGCCGATATGCTGCAATATCTCAACCAAGCGCCTGACGATCCCTACCGCATTATCATCGGGACGGACTCCCATACGCGCCACGACACGGTATTGGTCACGGCCATCGTCGTCCACCATTTAGGCAAAGGGGGGCGGTACTATGTCCATCGCGCGCGGCGGCGCATGATTAAAAGTTTGCGACAAAAAATATTTTACGAAACCTCGACGAGCCTTTCAGTAGCTTCTCGCCTCACGGACACCCTAGAAAAGTCTGGAGTAATCGACATGGATGTGCAAATCCATATAGATGTCGGTCGTCAAGGCGAGACCAAGGATTTGATTCGGGAAATCGTCGGGATGGTCACGGGAAGTGGATACCGAGCGGCCATCAAGCCCGAATCCTTTGGCGCGTCCACGGTGGCGGACAAGTACACAAAATAAATCAATCTTTGTGGCACGGACCTATTGACCGCAGTGCATTGGGCTTGATAAAATAGTCAGCTTATTTGACATCGCTAACAACCGATGTTAAAATTGTCATTGTTGCCCTTCATCTGTGAGGAAGGAAGTGGTCGCGTGGCAGCCAAGAGTGTGCTGGATGACATCAAAAAGGAGCTCGAATCTCATGTAGGAGAGCGGATTCGAGTTAAGGCGAACAAAGGCCGCAAAAAAGTGGACGAAAAAGAAGGCATCTTGGAAAAGACATACCCCTATATCTTTGTAGTCAAGATTGAAGAGGGTCATTTGTCCGAGCGGCGCGTTTCCTACTCTTACACCGACGTACTCACTGAAACGGTCGAGTTGATTTTGCCCGAGTCATTGACCAGTTAGTTTTTTGGCCTCCACTCGGAGGTTCTTTTTAAGTATAAAGCGCTCACCAGGGGAAGAAGATAGGACGGCATTAGCCGTTCTTTTTCTTTTTTAGGAGGCGACGCCGCATCGGGCCGTTGGTGATTATTGGGGGCAACGAGGATAAAAGCACAGACGGTGTGATATTGAATCGCGTCGCACAATTGGCCCGTCAGTCCACCCGCGGGAACACGCTGGGTATTGTGGCGACGGCGTCTCATCACGGAGAAGCGGCGTATGCGCAATATCGGGACATTTTCCAATCCCTGGGCGTCCTCGATGTGTTCGACCTGACGGTCCAATCGCGTCGTCACGCCCAAGATTCCGCCATTGTCAATGGTATTCGTCAGTCCGGCGTGCTCTTTTTTAGCGGAGGCGACCAGTTGCGAATCACGAGTGTGCTTGGCGGCACCCCTTTCCATGAGGCCTTGCTGAAAGAGCATCGAGAAGAGTTAGTGATTGCGGGCACCTCGGCGGGGGCCTCGATGATGTCTGATACCATGATTGTGACCGGTGAAGCGGAAGAAGCCCCTACCAAAAACACCGTACACATGGCGCCGGGAATGGGATTATGGACCGGGGCGGTTATCGATCAGCACTTCTCCCAGCGTGGTCGCCTGGGACGCTTGTTGTCGGCCTTAGCGCAAAACCCTGGTATTTTGGGTGTGGGTATTGATGAAGATACGGCGATCGAGGTGTCATTTCGCGAACATCGTTTGAGCGTGTGGGGTTCGCGCACGGTCACACTGCTGGATGGATCGGCTGCGATGGATACCAATGCATCAGAATCGCGGGCGAACCGACCTCTTGCCATTACGGGCGTTACCCTGCATGTTTTGCCCCAAGGTTATTACTTTAATCTCAGTGAACGGGTCCCCTTACCAGGCCCGAGAGAGGACTAACCGCATGCAGATTACTTCTGCGACTTTCTTTGCCGGACCAAATCGCCATGTTCTGAGGCCAGCCATGGAAGTGATGCTGGACCTTCAAGAACATAGTGACGCGTCAACCGCTGCCCATCCGCGGTTTGTCGAGGGGTTGCTGTTGGCCTGTCCGGGCCTGTCCGAACACTACTGTGCTCGCGGGCATAAAGGCGGATTTGTCGAGCGTTTGCACGAAGGAACCTATTTGGGACATGTCGTTGAGCATGTCACGCTGGAGTGTCTGTACTTGGGTGGAGAACGCGGTGTTTACGGAAAAACCCGCAGTGCCCAGCCGCGGCACGTCATGATTGTCTTTGAATCCGAAACCGAACAAGGTGCGCTCCGCGCGCTGTCTCTCTCCATAAAGACGGTTCTGGAACTCTGGGAGGACCCCGACTATCCGGTGAGTGACGGTCGATTTGAAAAGTTCAAGATCGAGCTTAGCCAGTACCGCTTAGGCCCCAGTACACGGGCCATTGTCGAGGCGGCGCGGCGGCGCGACATCCCGGTGGCCCGATTGGATCACGCCAACTTTATCCGCTTAGGCCAGGGTGTCCAACAGCACCGGATCAGGGCCGCCATGACGGATCGGACCAGTATCGTCAGTGTCGAAGCCGCGCAAGACAAAAACTTGACGGCGCATCTCGTGGCGGAAGCCGGATTGCCGGTGCCGAGACGGCGCGTGGTGGCCTCTTTTTTTGAGGCGGCCTCGGCCCTGGACGATCTCGGAACACCCGTGGTGATCAAGCCGATCGATGGAAGCCACGGGCGAGGGGTGGTGATGGATGTTATCAGCAAAAGGGATTTACGCCGTGCTGTAGAATCAGTGCAAATGCTCGCGGCGGATCACTTCATCGTCGAACAGCAAATTGCCGGGCGGGCCATCCGCCTCTTAGTAGTCGGAGACCAAATGGTGGCCGCCACCGAGCGTATGGTTCCTGAAATTATAGGCGATGGACAGCACACAGTCGACGAACTGGTTGCGATCACTAATCGTGATCCGCTTCGTGGTCCGGGCCACGGCTTTCCCATGAGTTGGGTTGCTCGAGATGTGGAGGCCACGCACACGTTGTCCGCCCAGGGATTGGACTGGTCCAGTATTCTTGCGCCGGGTCAGTTGGTTCAGGTAAGACGCACCGCCAATATGTCGACCGGTGCCATCGCAAAAGATATTACGGCGGAAGTCTCGGTCGGATTAGCGCGCGATGCGGTTCGTGCGGCGCGTGCGGTGGGACTAGATATTGCTGGCGTTGATGTGGTGACTCCCCACTTGGACCAGCCTCTATCGGATGCGTCGGGAGCAGTAATTGAGGTGAACGCCTCACCCGGTTTGCGGATGCACTTGTTTCCCTCTTTGGGGATGAGGCGCGAAGTCGCGGATCATCTTTTAGATTATCTTTTTGGGGAGGGGACCGGTCGGATTCCGATTGCCGCAATCACCGGGACCAATGGGAAAACGACGGTAACACGCATGTTAGCCCACATTGGAGCGTCCGCCGGTTTTCAGGTGGGGATGGCGACGACCGACGGCATCACCATCGGAGGCGAAACGATTAAACGGGGCGATTTAACCGGTCCCTGGTCAGCACGGTTGGTGCTTAACGATCCTACGGTTGAGTTGGCGGTGCTTGAGACGGCGCGCGGCGGTCTGGCCCGAGGAGGGTTGGGATTTGATGACGTGGATGTGGGGGTAATCACCAACATTGGGCAGGACCATCTCGGCCAGGATGGGGTTGAAACATTAAAGGATTTAATTCACCTAAAATCATTAGTGGTTGATGTGATTCGCTCGGATGGCAAAGCGGTGCTCAATGCGGATGATGAGAATGTGCGGCCCCTTTCCAATCGCTGTCGAGGCGCGGTGATCTATTTTTCGACCCAACCCGGCAGTCCCTATATCGCCGATCATCTGGCCTCTGGCGGCGAGGCGGTGTTTATTAAACGCGGTTATCTGTATTACGGGTGTCACCAGAAGGAGCATCGCCTGATTGGCACCCGGGCTTTACCATCCAGTTTGGGAGGGGTAGCCAAGGTGAATGTGGCGAACGCGGCGGCGGCTGCGGCGGCGGCACTGGCCCTGGGATTCACCACGCGTCAGGTGGCTTTGGGCCTGTCTACCTTTCCAGCGGGAGGGGCCGGGGTCAATCGAGGACGGCTCGAGATGCTTTTGGGTAAAGATGTCAGGGTTTTAGTGGACTATGGTCACAATATCCCGGCTATCACACAGTTGGGCGAAATCTGCCGCAGTCTCAAGCCCCACCAAATCGTGACGGTTTTGGGATTGCCAGGGGATCGGAGGGATAATGACATCGCCCAATCGGCACGGGTTGTGGCGGGGTTTAGCCATCGCATCGTCATCCGCGAGGATGCCGATTTGCGAGGACGGCATCCGGGCGAGATGGCGGCACTCATTCAGCATGCCGCCAAAGAACAGCCCCACTGTGAGGTTGGGGTGGTGCTCGACGAATTGGAGGCGGTCAGACAGGCGATTTTGGAGGCTAAGGCGGGTGCGCTCGTATTAATATTATATGAGCGGTATACCGAGGTGCGCCACGCTGCGGAAATGGCATTGCAAGAACGCGAAGCCGTCTTGACGCCCCGTGAGGATTTATGGGTCCAGGCGTGACGAGAAGAGGATTTTTCGGATATGACCCCGAATTCGCTGTATCGGGAGATGATTGTCATGCCCTGGTTTCAGGCGCCAGCCAAAATTAATCTGGGTCTTTGGGTTGGGCCCCGGAATGCACAAGGGTACCATGTCATCGACACCGTGATGCAGGGAATTGGGTTTAGCGATCAGTTGTATATCGAGTCCCGGGACTATATGCTATGGGAGTCTATCCCGTCCGTCGTGCCGATGGATGAGTGTAACTTGGTGGTCCGGGCCTATCGGTGGGCCAAAACGCAAATCCCGGAGTTATCCAGTGTTTACGGTCGATTAGAAAAGGTTATCTGGGCGGGCGCGGGATTGGGTGGAGGGAGTTCGGATGCAGCGGCCCTTTTGCGGTGGGCCTTTCAAGGATCAGGGTGTCTAAAAGATCCCAAATGGATTGCGTCGAGCCAAGAATTGGGGATGGACGTGCCATTTTTCATCCGCGGCGGCGCAGCCAGAGCGAAGGGCTACGGTGAGCAATTAACCGCCATCCCATCGTTGAAGGTGGGTAGCTTGGTCTTGGCAAACCCTGGGGTATCCCTTTCGACCGCCCAGGTCTATGAGGCATATGATACTTTGGGTAGGGTGTCGCATGAGGCAAAGTGGATTGACGCGGTAGTTGACGCTATGAGGGCAGGAGACTGTCCCAGAGCCGAAGATTTGAAGAATGATTTGGAAGAGCCGGCATTCCATATCGCACCGCGTCTCAGAGAATTTAAGGAGCATATCGCGCGCATAGCGGATGGATCGGCCTTCTCTTTATCCGGTAGTGGACCGAGCTATTATCTGTTGGGGAGTGACGAAGAGTGGGCCGATTGGATGGCGCGGCGTCTATTGAAGGCGGGTGTTCCTTTTGCCCGGGCTTGTACCGTGGCAGAGTCTTGGTGAAGGAAGTGGTGGTGGATGCACGCAATTGTATTGGCGGGCCAGCCTAACCGGGGTCTTTTGAAGGCATCGTACCCGACACCGTACGAAGCGGAGATACCCATTGGCGGTAGGCCGATGGCGTGGTGGGTGCTGGATGCGCTCTTCGATGCCCCGTCGATTACTTCGGTGGGTCTGGTCGGACCGGCATCGCTGGAAAGACCCGGTGTCACGTTAACACCAGCGGGAGAGGATTTGTTTTCGAATGTGCTGCGGGGACTTGACACGGCCCCTCAAGATGCGGGGACGGTGCTCTTTGTTACCTCCGATATTCCCTGGCTCACCAAAGAGGTCGTCGAAGCCTTTATCGAGATGGCACCCGAGGGGGTGGATGTGGTCTATCCAATCATTCCCAAGGAAGTCGCTAAATCCCGGTTTCCGAGTACCAAGCGCACTTATGTGCGTCTTAAGGAAGGTGTGTTTACCGGCGGCAATCTGTTCCTCGCCAGAACCGAGGTTATGCCTCGGCTGAAAGAGCGAGCCGATGTTTTGTTACGACACCGCAAGTCTCCCTGGGCTTTAGCGCGCGACATTGGCCCGGGCCTTCTGATCCGTTTGGTACTCGGACGCTTGGCCATCCGGCAGGCGGAAGTGCGGGTGGGAGGACTTTTGGGCATTTCAGGCCGGGCCCTCATTTTCCCTTTTGCAGAGGCGGGAGTGGATATCGACAAAGCAGAGGATCTGATGCTGGCGGAGCGCGAGCTCAATTTTGACCCGGGCGAACAAGGCTGGGACATTTCGTGAGCGAACAGCGGCATCGAAGGCTCATTCAGTTAACCCGTCTTTTGACCGCTAGGCCGGGACTGCAGATCAACCTCCCGGGACTGGCCCAGGAGCTTTCCGTGGCCAAATCGACCTTGAGCGAGGACGTGTTGCTGATCAAAGAGTCTTTGGAAGGTGCTAAACTTGGGCGGGTCGACACCCAGGTCGGGGCCGCCGGCGGGGTGACCTTCTGGCCTGATCTCGATGTCAGTACGGTGCGCAAGACCCTCCAACTGTTTTTAGAAGAGCTTACCAATGTCGATCGCCTAACCCCGGACGGATTTTTATACGTAACCGACTTGTTATTCAGCCCTTCCAAGATCGATGGGCTCGGCACCTTATTATCGGAACGATTTCGCTCGCTGGGCATTGATTATGTTGCCACCGTGGAGACCCGCGGGATTCCTCTGGCATTGGCATGCGGGCGGGCGCTCCGTGTGGATGCCGTGCTCTTGCGGCGCGACCACCATCTTTCTGAGGGATCATCGCTGTCCATCAACTATCTATCCGGGTCGACGCGCCATGTCCAATCAATGTCCCTGGCACGGCGCGCCCCGGTGCGTGGGGGCCGGGTCCTGTTTGTAGATGATTTTATGCAGGCTGGGGGTACGGCACGCGCTGCGCACGATTTGCTAAAAGATTTTGGGGCAGAGGTTGTCGGAGTGGGTGTACTGGTGGCGACGCATGACCCCCGGGAGAAACTGGTCGAGGAGTATAGCGCTATTATGGAATGGAACCGGGCCGACGAAGGGATGGGAAGCGTCACGCCATCCTCATGGGTGCGCCAGCTTGTGCAATGGGAGGCGAGTGATGACTAAATGGCCGGTACTGGAGGATGTTCTTCAAGCCGCCTCGGCGCTTGCCGGCGTCACCTATCGGACGCCGTTGCAGGAGTCGAGTTATATCAATGATTTGATTGGTTGCCGGGTCTTTTTTAAATTGGAGAATTTGCAGCGATCAGGTTCGTTCAAGTTGAGAGGTGCCTATAATAGGATTCGACATTTGTCCCCAGACGAGTTAACGCGAGGGGTCGTGGCAGCATCGGCAGGCAATCATGCGCAAGGGGTGGCCCTGGCCGCGGGACTCGTGGGCACCACGGCCGTGATTGTCACACCGGAGGGGGCGTCGCTCAACAAAATCGAGGCCACCCGTTCGTATGGCGCAGAAGTACGCCAAATCGGCGAAAGCTTTGATGATGCATTTCGGGAGGCCGAGCGCATTGCGGAAGAAACCGGCCGCGTGTTGATTCATGCGTTTGATGACCCCAGCGTTATTGCCGGGCAAGGCACGATAGGGCTTGAAATCATGGATGAGCGGACGACGGTGGATACCTTGGTGGTACCCATCGGGGGGGGAGGATTGATTAGCGGCATCGCCATGGCTGCCAAATCGCAAAATCCCCGTGTCAAAGTGATTGGGGTCCAGGCAGCCGGAGCCGACGCTATGCTCCAGTCCCATCTCGCGGGACAGCTTCGCCCCAGTGTGTCGGCGCGCACCATCGCCGACGGGATTGCCGTGAAGCGCCCCGGCGATCTGACATTTGCCATGATCGAACATTATGTGGATGATATTGTGACAGTGGACGAACACGACATTTCCCGCGCTATTTTAATCTTCTTAGAACGATCCAAACTATTGGTAGAAGGAGCGGGCGCCGTCGGGCTGGCGCACTTGCTAAAAAACCAATCGTCGGTAGGCAATCAGACCGTTGCCACGGTTGTTAGTGGCGGCAACATTGATGTGACGCTGTTGAGTCGGATTATCGAGAAAGGACTGGTGGAAGAAGGGCGTCAGTTGCACTTAAAAACGGTGATTCCCGACCGTCCAGGACAACTGTCCCGGTTGTTGGAGCGTGTGGCGGGGCTGAAGGCTAATGTTGTTCGGGTGAACCATGAACGATGGGATCCTTTTATTGCCCCGCAAGACGTGAGTGTCGACCTCACATTAGAAACACGCGATGGTGCCCATCGCCAAGAGATTATCGCGAGCCTGGAATCCGATGGCTATCAGGTGGCCGTGGAGAGTCTGCCCGGGATTTGACCACCATACCAAAAATTTCGACAATTAAAGGAATTACGCGTCATGATCGCGAATAGCCTCCTACCCAAAACATCTGGGTCACCCTGCATCTTGGCGAAGGAGGATTTGCTTTGGAAATAACTGACGTTCGGCTCCGGCGGATGGTCACCGAGGGGAAAATGAAAGCGGTGGCATCCGTGACCTTAGATGGCGAGTTCGTCATTCATGATGTGAAAGTTGTCGAGGGGTTAAAAGGGCTGTTCGTAGCCATGCCCAGCCGGAAGACACCAGAAGGCGAATTCCGGGATGTGGCCCATCCGATTACTCCTCAGGCACGAGAACGGATTCAAAAGGCGGTACTCGAGGTTTTCCATTCGGCGTCGTAAGCGTTCACGAAACTAGCATGGTGGATCAAGGCGACATTTTTCGTATGTCGCCTTTTTGATGTGAGAATGGTGGGCGCCTAGTCGCCAACTTTGGTATGCTAAAAATGCAACAGTAGTTCAGGAGGCGACGCTCGATGTCGAAAACGGCGGCAGTGATTCTCGCGGCAGGACGCGGAACGCGCATGCATTCGGGGCGGGTAAAGGCGTTACACGAACTGGGGGGCGTGCCACTCCTACTCCATGTAATTCGTGCGGTACAGGGGGCAGGTCTAGGAACCCCCTGGGTCGTATTAGGCTATCAGGCCGACCGGGTGGAGGAAGTGTTGGAAAAAGGCCAGGCCCAGTATGTTCGCCAGCCCGAGATGCACGGGACGGCAGACGCGGTATTTCAGGTGTTGCACGAGTTGCCCGATGACGTCGAGAACGTTCTGGTGCTGTATGCGGATTGCCCTTTGGTACCCGAACCACTTTTGACCGCTTTGGTTGAGAACCATGAAGATAATCGCGATGCGGTCACTTTGGTGACCACGGTGATGGAGGACCCGACCGGATATGGTCGGGTTGTCCGCGATACGAATGGCGGATCCATTGTGGCTATTGTTGAAGAAAAATCGGCCGATCCCATCACACGCACGATCCAAGAAATTAATACCGGCATCGGAATTTGGCGCGTGAGAGGACTCAGGCAAGTCCTGGCTGATCTCCCCTATCATGGGGAAGAACAGTATTTGACCGAGGCGGTGGACGTGCTCAGTCGCCAAGGCGCATCAATTTCTTCGTTGGTCTGGGATAATCCGGAACAGGTGATGGGAATCAACACGCGGCGGGAGTTGGCGCGCGCTGAAGCGGTCTTGCGGGAAAAGACCTTAAACCGACTCTACGATCAGGGAGTGACCATTGTGGATCCTAACACAACTTATGTAGACGCGGAGGTCGAGGTTGGGCAGGACACGGTGCTGTACCCGATGACGTTTCTGAAGGGGCATACCAAAATCGGGCGGGAGTGTCATATTGGCCCCATGACCACTGTGAGCAATAGTCGGTTGGGGGACGGGGTCATTGTGGATCAATCCGTGGTCGAGCAAAGTGTCATTTCGAGTACGGCGCGGGTGGGGCCCTTCAGCCACTTGCGGGCGGGTACGTTTTTAGATCGCGACGTGAAAATCGGGAACTTTGTTGAACTCAAAAACGCCCGGGTGGGTATCGGGTCTAAGGCTGGTCATCATTCATACTTAGGGGATGCGACTTTAGGCGGGCGCGTGAACATCGGCGCGGGCACAGTGATCGTCAATTTTGACGGCGTCACCAAACACCAGACCTTTATTGGCGACGAGGCGTTCATCGGATGCAACACGAATTTAGTGGCGCCGATGGAAATCGGTCCGGGCGCGTACGTCGCAGCGGGGTCCACCCTGACACAAAATGTTCCCGGGGATGCCTTGGCCATCGCGCGTGGGCGTCAGGAAAACAAACTAGGCTGGGCAAAAGGCAAGGGAAAGTGAGAACCTACATAAGACCACCATGGGGCCGTGTGAGCAAACGGCAAAGGAGACGTAATGTTCGAGCGTGAGGGCATACTAAAAATTTTCACCGGGAATGCGAATCGACCATTGGCCGAAAAGATTACGGAGCACCTAGGGATCTCTATGGGACAAGCTGACGTCGGCCGATTCTCCAACGGCGAGATTCGCGTGAGGCTTATGGAGAATGTGCGCGGCGCCGATGTTTTTATTGTGCAACCGACATCGGGTCCCGTAAACGACAACTTAATGGAACTGTTGCTCTTAATCGATGCCGCGCGTCGTGCATCGGCTCGGCGGGTCACGGCCGTTATTCCGTTTTACGGCTACGCGCGTCAGGATCGCAAAGAGCGAGGACGCGAACCAATTTCCGCGAAATTAGTGGCCAACTTAATTACGACCGCGGGGGCGCGCCGGGTTTTGACGATGGATTTGCACGCGCCACAAATTCAAGGATTTTTCGATATTCCGGTGGATAATTTGCAGGGTGGCCGAATTTTGTCCGAGGCGATTTACCAAAAGAACTTAGATAACGTGATGATTATGTCTCCGGATGCCGGGGGGGTGTATCGCGCGCGGCAGATGGCCAAGTTTTTGCAAGCGCCTTTAGGGTTTATCGACAAGAGGCGGCCTGAACCCAACGTCTCCGAAGTGGTAAACGTGATTGGTAAGGTACGGGGCAAGACAGTCGTGATTGTTGACGACATGATTGACACCGGAGGCACTATTGCTAAAGCCGCCCAAGCGATTCTGGATTTAGGGGCTCAGGCTGTCTATGCCGCGTCGACGCATCCAGTGTTTTCCGGTCAGGCCCGAGATATCTTAAATGCCTCGCCCTTTCACGAAATTGTGGTCACGGATACCATTGTGCTTGCCAGTGCACCCGAAAGGACGCAAGTGATATCGGTAGCTCCGTTGCTGGCCGAAGCGATTATGCGCGTCCACGAAGACCTGTCCGTGTCCAAGCTGTTCGAGTGATGGTTATTGTCGGGCTAGGCAATCCCGGTCTTCAATATGAAAGGACACGCCATAATTTCGGGTTCATGGTGATCGACGCCTATGTTGCGAAACTTAGTACCAAGTTTCGTCGTACGCGGTTTGGCTTAGTGGCGGTCTTCGAGGGGGGCTGGATTCTAAAACCTGGAACCTATATGAATCTTTCGGGCGATGCGGTGGCACCCTTTTGCCGCTTTTATCGCATTAAGCCCTCCGACATCATCGTCGTGGCCGACGACCTCGATCTACCTTTGGGGAGCTTGCGCATTCGCCGATCCGGCTCTAGCGGCGGGCATAATGGACTAAAGTCCATTGAAGCGGCGTTAGCCACACAACAGTTTGCCCGAATGCGACTGGGGATTTCTCGCCCCCAAGACTCGACCCTTGACTGGGTATTGGGGCGCTTTAGCCGGGATGAAACGCCTACGGTTCAAGCGATGATTGAGCGGGCTCTGCAAGCATTGGACTGTCTTCTGAGCGAGGGGATTGAAAAGGCGATGAGCCAGTATAACGGATAGAGAGGAGGAGCCGATGCAATGTCAATCCCGCACGAGGGATAGCCTAGCGCCATTCGACGCAGACTGTTGAAAACGGTCGGCATTGGAGGGTTACGGGTGGTTCGGTATGTGTGCCGGCGCTGTGATCGGCGTATGGGAGAGTATCAGGGGGATTGGCGCGATCCGGCACTTGGTCTTACGCGACTTAATCTAACGGATCAGGAAGAGTTTTTGGACTGGGACGACCGGGGCGATGCGACCGTAAAAATTTTGTGTGACCATTGTCTTCCAGTGCCTTGGGATGAAAACCTGTGGTATAACTAGATGTAAAGACGGGCTAGACACATTAGCCCGGTTTTGGTGTTATTTCCGGAAATGAAGGGACGCATGGCTAGTCAATCCACCGTAAGTGCGGATCTTGGGCAATTATTAGCGCTATGGTCCGCTTTCGAACCCTATCAATCACTCATTGCCCGCTTAGAGCAGGGGAAGAAGACGCGCGCGCAAATTAGTGGCCTATCGGGGTCTTTGCCGACTTTTATCACGGCGGCTTTGACCCAGGACGTCACGCGCCCTGTGTTAATTGTCACGCCCGGCTTTATGGAGGCCCGCCGCATGGAGGCCGAACTGTTGTCGCTGCGGCCGAAGGCTCCCATTTACTTGTTGCCTGCGCGCCCCAATTTGGTGGGCGATGTACGCGCGGAGAGTCATGAGTGGCATGAATTGAGACTGCGGGCACTATTCGAAGCATCACGGAGCCCTCAGTGTGTGTTGGTGGCCCCCGTGGAATCGGTCCGGCAGCGCATGGTGCCCCTGCCATCCGGGACATTGTCCTTAAAACCCGGGGACGTCAAGGATCCGGTCCAAGTGGCTCAGCAGTTGCTAAGGCTTGGTTATCTACGCGACGTGGAAGTCAGTGAAGAAGGACAGTTTGCCTGGCGTGGTGCCGTTATGGACATCTACCTGCCCGGCGGACCTGCTATACGCATCGAGTGGTACGATGTGGAAGTCGATTCGGTGCGAACGTTTGATCCGGCGACCCAGCGCACCATCTCGATGGAGCCATCGGTTGACATTGGTCCATCGCGTGAACTGGTGTGGACTGATGAGGCTCGTATCCGCGCGATGGGCCAGATCGCTCAAGAGTCAGAGGAGGTTGTCAAGAACCTTCAGGCAATTGGTAAAATCGATGAAGCCACGCGAGCGCATGAACGGTACGGGCGTTACCTCCAAGATCTATCCGAGAATCTCAGTTTTCCCGGCATTGAGCGGTATAGCGCCGCTTTTTATCGACCCGAATCGCTTACACGCGCATTTTCGGCACCGCCTCTAATCGTCTACCAAGATGCGCCACGCATCGTCGAGGCTTGGCGCGGCCTTGATGTGGCTGATCGCCTCGAACAAGAACGGCGATTGGAACGGGGAGACTTCTTGGCCATGGAGCAGCATATGACCATGACCGAGAACCTCTGGACAGCCGAGGCCAAGGCGAGTGCCGAGGTCTTTCTCTCCCTGCTGCCTCACGGCCAGGGAACGTTTGATATGACGTTAAGCTTGACGGGACGCCCCGCGCCACGGGTCCACGCCCAAAGAGATCTCTTGAAGTCCGAGTTGGGTCGGTTGAAGAAGTCTCGGATGAAGACGGTCTTAGTGGTGCGCGATGAAGGCAGCGCCCAGGTAGTCCTGAGCCAGGTGCTTGACCTCGGACTGGCGGTGCATCAGGGCTTGCCGGCCCCCATGGAAACGGGAGTAATGATCGGACAATTGTCGCACGGTTTTATATTGGCTGAACTAGGCTTAGCGGTCCTGGCCGAAACCGAGTTGTCAGGCCGGGAGACCGCACCGCGGATAAAAAGGCGAGAGCCTAAGTCGCGGATTCGCATGAAAGACTTGGCGCCTTTAGACTTCGTGGTGCACGTCACGCATGGCATCGGTCGCTTCACGGGAATTAAAACGTTGGATATTCAAGGGCAGCATAAGGACTATTTGCATGTGCAATATGCCGGTCAGGACGCTTTGTATGTGCCGGTGGACCAACTGAGTCTGATCCAAAAATACGTTGGCATTGAAGGACAAGAGCCCAAGTTGTCCAAGATGGGGGGGCAGGAGTGGCACCGCACCAAAGAACGCGCGCGGGCTTCGGTTGAGGAGATGGCGGAGGAACTCATCCGTCTTTACGCGGTGCGCGAGGCCCAGCCGGGTTTTGCCTTTGGAGAGGATGCGCCCTGGCAAGCGGAATTTGAAGCAGCCTTTCCTTATGAGGAAACTCCTGATCAATTAAAGGCGATCGAGGACATCAAGCAAGATATGGAGCGGGCGCGGCCCATGGATCGGTTGTTGTGTGGCGATGTGGGTTACGGCAAGACCGAGGTCGCCCTGAGAGCCGCGTTTAAAGCGATTATGGGCGGTAAGCAAGTGGCTCTCTTAGTGCCCACCACACTGCTGGCTGAACAGCACTACACGACGGCTAAGTCACGCTTTGCCGGGTATCCCGTGACAGTCGAGGTGTTGAGCCGATTTCGCACGCGAAGGCAGCAAAAGGATATCCTCGACCGCCTGAAAAAAGGCCAGGTTGACTTGTTGGTCGGAACGCATCGACTCTTGGCGGCGGATGTGGCCTTTCAAGATTTAGGGCTCTTGGTGGTGGATGAGGAACATCGCTTTGGCGTGGCCCACAAAGAGCGCATCAAGGCACTCAGGGCTCATGTTGACGTGCTCACCCTCACCGCGACGCCTATTCCCCGCACCCTGCACATGGCGATGATTGGTATCCGGGACATGAGTGTGATTGAAACGCCCCCCGAGGATCGCCTGCCCGTGGAAACTGTGGTGGTGGAGTACGACGAGGCTTTAATCCGTGATGCGATTCGACGGGAACTGGATCGGGGCGGTCAAGTCTTTTATGTACAAAACCGCATCATGGCGATGGATCGTACCGTCGAACGACTCACGCGCATGTTTTTGGATTTGCGTTTGGCGGTGGTGCATGGGAGGATGCCCGAGGCTCGTATCGAAGATGTGATGGCACGATTTATCGACCAAGAGTACGATGTATTGCTGGCGACGAATATTATTGAATCAGGCTTGGACATACCCAACGTCAACACCCTGATTGTGGAGGATGCGGACCGGATGGGGTTGGCCCAGCTCTATCAGCTCAGGGGTCGTGTCGGTCGTTCTTCGCGCCTGGCGTACGCCTATTTTACGTTCAAGCCGGATAAGGTCATTACGATACAGGCGGAAAAACGGTTGGAAGCCATCCGCGAGTTTACTGAGCTCGGTGCGGGCTATCAGATTGCGCTGCGAGATTTGGAAATCCGTGGCGCAGGCAATCTTCTCGGCGCGGAGCAGCACGGGTTTATTGCCTCCGTGGGATTCGATCTATACACCGAAATGTTGGGCGATGCGATTCGCCGCTTGCGCGGTGAAGCAGTTGCCACTATCCCGAATCCAACCATTGAAATCGAGGTTGATGCGTATCTACCCGATGCCTTCATACCCGATCCCCGTCAAAAGATTGAGGTCTATAAGCGGCTTGTATCTGCCAGACGCCTTCAAGACATCGAGGAATTGGCGGACGAAATTCAGGATCGGTTTGGAACGCCGCCCCAGCCGGTGGTTATCCTCATCCAACTCTCCCGGGTCCGGGTATTGGCCGGCGATCTTAAGTTAACCTTGGTGGCGCATCGCCCCGGCCGGGTGTTAATTCGAGGATCCCATGATAGCTTGGTGGGCCCCGAGGCGATTCAAATGTTAGCTGCTCGCTATCCAGGACGGCTTTTGCCCGGGACAAATCGCGCCCCCGAAGTCGGTCTCAAGCTTCCGCTCAAAGCGACCGCCCAGGAGGCACTGGATACAGCCGAACAGGTCTTGTCCGCCTTAAAAGGGGCTGGCGAGTTTATTGCGCCTCGACAAACCCGGAAAACGGGTGGAATTGGTCCCCAGGGATAGGGGACCTGGACGGCTTCGAACGTTAAGGCCGATTTCCTGGCGGATCTCCTTCCTTCTTGAAAAGCCACATGGATCGGGGGGTTGGTTTCAAAAGGTGATAACAAACGCCATACCTACACGACCGCTCGATGTGTGTGATATTTGGCGTTATGAAACGGCAGCGGGGATAGTCAACGGGGCTTTGTGGATTCGACTCCCGATGAGTATAGTTGGGGTCTCTTTGGGCCACTCTATTTTCGAGCATCTCGGACGCAAGCGTCGGTTCCGAAGTTCGGCCACTAGGGCCTGCAGTGATGTCAAGGGGGATGACGGGTGGCCAAGCCGACTGGGGGAAGGACCATAGGGGATGGGCCCTAAGACTTTGACTTCTACCATTCGGTAAAACTGGAGAAAAACGCATAACCCGGAAACGGACTCGATATACTACCTCTGAAGATGCGAAGGGGGAGGGGGCGCTCATTTGAAGGCTACGGGAATTGTTCGCCGAATTGACGATTTGGGTCGTGTGGTCATTCCCAAGGAGATTCGACGAACCCTGAGGATCCGCGAGGGTGACCCGCTGGAGATCTTCGTTGACAGAGACGGTGAAGTCATACTGAAGAAGTATTCTCCGATTGGGGAGCTCGGTGACTTTGCGAAAGAATATGCCGACTCTTTATATGAGGCGATCGGCCACATTGCGCTTATTGCCGATCGAGACGCCGTTATTGCCGTCTCCGGTGCGCCGAAAAAGGAGTTTCTTAACAAGACCTTAGGCATTCTGGTCGAACGATCCATGGAAGATCGCAAGACGCTGTTCTTTAACCGCGGAGACCATCGTCCCAAGGGTAGCATCATTGGAGACGAAGACGAGGACAAGTTTGTCGCCGAGGTTATTGCGCCCATCATTGCCGAGGGCGATCCTATTGGGGCGATAATTATTTGCAGTCGGGAGCCGGACGTGAAAATGGGCGACATGGAAATCAAGCTGGCGGAGACGGCTGCGGGCTTCCTGGCAAAACAAATGGAGCAATAGCGTCATACACCGACGGCACCGTGGAAGTCCGCAATGGTCTTTCTCAGATCATTGCGGTTTTTATTGCGATGAGCCCTCGAAACGGATCGCTTGGTCACTCTACACCGGTCAGGCCGCTAGCTTCCATGCGGCAATGGCCCGGCTGGCACCTGGCCCCAAAGGTTTAACGTAAAAGGGCTGGGTTTCAAAGCGGATGGGGCCGGATCGGTATTGAAGGACACCGCCTCCAAGCGGGGATGGAAGACACCGGTCAGATGAAAAGTCCCAGATTCAGTGATCCGGTTGTATCCTCGGGGTCCAAAGGTTTGGTCAACGACAATGGCGGCCCGCAATACGACCGGGGATTGGCCTCGTATCGTGACGTGAGAGAGGTGAACATCAACCTTTCGAACCAGGAGCGGGGTCCTTTGGGGGTCGTTTTGAGAAATCCACTGGGCGGATAGACGGGCCTGGCTCGACGGGACCGTCAGGACCCGCACACTGTTTAATGCGGACTGGGCTGGCAGGTGAGCGTTAGCCACCAGGTAGGCTTGGCATACCCGAGTCAACGCCTGGACCTGTTGGCGGTGTGCAATATTTCTTGCGACGGCCACACCCGTTATTCCCAAAATGACGACCAATAACATCCCCATCATGCGATATCTCATGCCATAATTATCGATAACATGCCCTTAAGATACAAGATGGTCCAGGGCATGAACTGACAAGTAAAGGAGTCACTCTATGCTTAATGGGCAATCCCAAGCGTGGTTTAACCGGGCCACGGCTATTGTGCCGGGCGGTGTGAATTCTCCGGCGCGATCATTTCAAGGCGTCGGTGGCAATCCGCCTCTGGTGATGGAGCGAGGCGAGGGAGCTTACCTCTTCGATGTCGACCAGAACCGCTATATCGATTATTTGGCTGCCTTTGGCCCTTTAGTACTGGGTCATAATCATCCCGAGGTGGTCCAAGCTGTGCAAAACGCGGCGAGTCAGGGGATGGTGTTGGGCACCCCTCACCCTAACGAAATTTTGTTAACGGAAGAGCTCACCCGCGCGGTGGCGGGGTTAGAAACGGTGCGCCTGACAAGTACGGGCACTGAAGCGGTGATGTCCGCGATTCGCTTGGCGAGAGCTTATACGAATCGGACCCGGATTATCAAATTCGACGGCGCCTATCACGGCCACAGCGATGCGGTGCTGGTGAAGGCAGGTTCCGGGGCGAGTACCGCTGGTGCGGCCGATAGTCTGGGGATCCCCTCGGGTGTGGTTGAGGATGTGATTAGCTTGCCGTTTAATGATTATGAGGCGCTGCGCCGCACATTGGCGGATGTGGGGGAGGGAGTGGCTTGTGTGCTGGCCGAACCCATCGTGGGTAATATGGGCATCGTCAATCCGGAACCGGGATATCTCGAAGCGATGGCGGAGTTGACGCATGCAGCCGGTGCCTTATTAATTTTTGACGAAGTGATTACAGCTTTTCGGTTTCATTATGGGTCTGCGGCGCAACTCTTGGGAGTTATTCCGGATCTCTATGCCTTAGGTAAGATTATTGGCGGAGGACTTCCCCAAGGCGCCTATGGGGGGCGTGGCGACGTTATGTCTAAGGTTTCGCCGCTGGGAGGCATGTTTCAAGCTGGCACATTCGCGGGCAATCCCGTCTCAGCCGCAGCTGGACTGGCTACCCTCAGCGTCTTAGAAAGGATCCGCCCGTACCCGACGATGGACCGGCTGGCGCGCGAGCTAGCCGATGCTATCCTAGATTCAGCCCGTCACTACCGGATCGACGCATCGATTAATCGTGCCGGATCGGGCTTTACCCTATTTTTTGGGGTGCACGGTGTTCGTGATTATGCCGGAGCCCTCCAGGCGGATCCTGCGGTATTTGCGCGGTTTCATCGACTCATGCTGGAAGAGGGCGTATATCTGGCCCCGAGTCGATTTGAAGCCTGGTTTGTGTCCCAAGCGCACGATGCCGCGATGATTCATACCACTGCGGCGGCTGTAGACCGAGCCTTTTACCAAATGAGCCGCTAGCCCGCACCAGGTCTCATTAATCCAGCCCAGGCATATCCATAGCCAAGCGGACATGCAGGGGGATTTCATGACGACCAATTCGATATGGCGGGGAGCCGTTTGGCTCTCAGTCGGATCGTTTGTTTCCAAATTAATTGGGGCCATTTACCGAATTTTTTTGCCGCGGGTCTTAGGTGATTATGGCGTCGGCCTCTTCCAAATCGCGTACCCTTTTTATGCGATATTGTTGGCAGTGTCGGTCAATGGCATCCCCACGGCTTTAGCCAAGCAAACGGCGGAAAAGCTCTCGGTGGGGGATATCGCGGGAGCGGAAGCGCTCGCCTTGTGGGCTCAGCTTGCTCTAGGCGTCGTGGGGATGGGTCTTTCCGTGTTGATGGAAATGTCGGCGCCTTGGATGGCCCGTGTGCTCTTTGGTGAGCCAGCTGCACTCTGGGCGATTCGCGCTTTAGCTCCAGCGCTCGCCTTCGTGGCCGTTGAAGCCAGCTTTCGCGGGTATTTTCAGGGGCGCCAAGACATGTGGCCGACCGCCGTGTCACAGATTCTGGAACAAGTAAGCCGTGTCATGGTGATGTTTCCCCTTGCCTATCATTTTCTCCCACTAGGGGTGGACAAAGCAGCTGCGGGAGCAACGTTGGGGGCACCCGTTGGTGCCATGGTGGGAATGACGTTTCTTGGCGTGCAACGCTTTAAGAAGGGTCATTGGATCTTATGGGGCCACTTTCCCGCACGCGATCTCTGGCGCCTGATCGGGGTGGCGCTACCCATGTCGTTGTCCGGACTCCTGTTTCCCCTCATGCTCATGGCGGATTCGGTATTTGTACCTCAAAGGCTGATGCGGGCGGGGCTGAGTTTAGAGCTAGCCACGGCCCGCTACGGCCAACTCAGTGGTGAAGCTATGCCCCTCATAAATTTAACCATGGTGGTCGGTGCGGCCGTGTCGGTCTCGCTCGTGCCCGCTATTGCGCGCGCCATTATCACAAAAGATCGCGAAGGGGCTTATGTTAAAGTCGATCAGGCGGTGTACTTGGTGTGGCTGCTAGGGTTGCCGATGGCCGGGGGATTAATGCTCTTGGCCCAACCGATTACAGGACTCCTGTATGGGGATTCCGGTGCCGCCGCGGCGTTAAAAATATTGGCCGTCGGTTCGCCGGTGTTGGCTCTCCAGCAGGTGGTGGGGTCCTCGCTACAGGCATCAGGGCACGGATGGGTGGCGGTGCGCAATCTGCTTTTTGGGGCCGGTGTGAAATTTACCCTCACGTGGTTTCTCACACCGTTGCCATTTTGGGGGATTCGTGGTGCAGCACTGGGGACAGTTTTGGCAGCTGCTATAGCCGCCTGCCTGAACTGGCGCGACTGGACCCGCATTGTGGGATTCGGGGCTAACCCCTTGCGGGCCGTATGGTGGCCGCTATTAGGCACGGTGGTGATGACCATGGGCATCCACTTATGGATGAATGGCACGCCGCACCTGGCTCTTTGGCTCCAAATGGTTTTGGCGGTGGTGCTGGGTGTGCTGGTCTATGGCGGGGTCATGGTGGCGTTCGACCAGACCAGTATTGTCTGGAGTGCACTCAAACAGCGTTAAAATAAGGGTTTTTGGGAGTGGTTTGCTATACTGGTGGCGGCGACCCCATTTGGCAATCACTCGGAGGCTTTTAATGGCTGACTGGCTCATGAAGAATTGGGACCACCACGAACAGGACCGCTTTATTATTCCCGGCCCCGCTGTGGGCTCTATCATTGTTGACCGTTATGGCTCCCAATTTCCCGACGACGCGTCGGTTACCATCGTACGAAGTCAAGGTGAGCGCCAAATCGTCCGGTTCGGCGCGGTGGCCGATCTCGTGCTAAAAGACGGCGATGAGCTGGTGCTCCCAGGTGTTCCCATGGCTTGCGGCCCCTTAATGTATGTCATAGACCGGTTGTTGGGTCCGAGGGGTTGTCCTTGGGACAAGCAGCAAACGTCAGATAGTCTGATTCGATATTTGTTGGATGAGAGTTATGAGACCTTGGAAGCGTTGGTGGCCGACGATTCCGATGCGTTTACCGAGGAACTTGGGGATGTATTGTTGCAAGTGGTGTTTCAAGGTGCGTTAGTGGCAGGATCTAGCTTCCAAGACATTGCCTTAAAAGAGGCCCAAAAACTTGTGCGTCGTCATCCGCATGTGTTTTCTGGGGAGTCTTGGGGGAGTGCCGAGGAGGTGGGCCGACAGTGGGATAATCTGAAGGCTACGGAACCTCCGCACCATAAGTCGGCCACTTGGGTATACCCGGCACTAGTCGCAGCCAAACGCTTGACAAAGCAAGGGTTTTTCCCGCAAAGTCCCGTATATCAAGAGATTTTGGCCATTCTTGAGGTATATTTTAGCAAGGGCGAGGGGAAAATAGAGGAAATTCTGGCAGATGCCGCCTGGGCAGTAGCCGCAGGAGGGCGCATCCATCATCAAGACGCCGAATGGGCCTTATGGAAAAAGGTAGCAGAGATGGCGGTTGAAAACGGCGTCACGTCGTGACAAGCGCGGCAAAAAAAGGATTTCCAAGGCTCGTGGCGAATAACTGGATGCGAAAATCCGTAAAAGAATCTCTTTAGGAGGGACCATTTTGAACAAGGCAGAGTTGGTAACCGAGGTAGCAGAGCGAGCCAGCATGACCAAAAAGGACGCCGAGCGCGCCGTTAACGCGGTGGTAGAAAGCATTGAGTCCGCCTTAACTAAGGGGGATCGAGTTTCTTTAGTCGGCTTCGGCACTTTTGAAGTACGTGAGCGTGCGGCGCGTGTGGGTCGCAATCCCCGGACCGGCGCGACATTGAATATTTCTTCGAGTCGGGTTCCAGCTTTCAAGGCCGGCAAGGCCCTTAAGGAATCTGTAGGCAAATAGCTTATATTATTTATCAGCGTGAGACCGTGCTTATCTTGAGCACGGTCTCTTTTGCTATAGGAAAGGATGGTACACAGTGCGCATTGATAAATTTCTCAAGGTTAGTCGCATCATTAAACGCCGGACGGTGGCCAAAGAGGTTTTGGATCTGGGGCGAGTGACGGTCAACGATCGCGTGGTCAAAGCCGGGTATGAAGTGAAAGTCGGTGACCGGATATCTTTAGATATTCCGAGCGGACCCCGATCTATCATCGTGGAATCCATACGAGACAATGTGCCCGCCAAAGAAGCCGATTCATTATATCGAGAGGTCTAAATCCCGGCAGTTTCCCATAACGTTGCAATAGGGACATTCTTAGGGAAACGGGGGTCGGTTACGTGGATGACAAGCCTCAGCACTCGGTTGCCTTAAACAATCGCCAAAACATCGCGCTTGAGGGTATTCGGCATGTTGACAGCTTTGATGATGACACGATTGTGTTGTCGACAACCCTTGGGACGCTCACGATTCGTGGACATACTTTACGCATCCAAACCCTCGATCTTGAACGTGGCCATTTTGAGGCCGTCGGAGAGTTTGATTCCTTACAGTATGGCAAAAAGAAGGCTCAGCGCCCAGGTACCACTTGGCAAAAGTTGTGGCGCTAGGAGGATTGGAAATGGCCGCGCGCGCTCTTTATATCATAGTGGTCTGGATTCTTGCGGGATTCGGGTTGGGTTTATTGTCGACCAGCTATGGCGCGTGTCGCAAGGTTTATCGATTTTGGCGAGGCGTCGGAGAATTTTTGGATTGGCTTTGGTTCGTCCTAGCGGCCGCCATTTTCTTGGTGGTCGGTTTTTGGGTCGAGTGGGGCACTTTTCGCATCTGGGCCGTCGTGTTCGTTGTTGTGGGCTACCTATTGTGGAGTGGCCTGGGGGCTCCTCTGGTGCTATCCCTGCTGTCCACTGCCGCATGGGGCCAAGCCCGCGCTCTGCACTACGCTCTGGGGCCTTTTCAGATGGGCATTGCCCATGTGAAAAGGCATGTCGAATCCAAGAAAAAACCCCCGGAAAAACCGTGACAGAGTTCTGTGGATATCCTATAATGTACAAACATTGTACTCATGACGTAATAGTATTGTACACAGATTGTACACAGATTGTGGATAAGTTGAGGGATTATGCAGATAGAAATTCGGGGCATGGAGCGACTGTCATTTCGTGAACGGCAAGTGGTGGCACTGAAGGAAACTGGCTCCTCCAACGACAAGGTGGCCAAAAAACTCGGTCTATCGGTGGCCACCGTAGCCACGTTGTACAATCGAGCAAAAAACAAGGGATATCAGGTTGTATTGGTGGTCAGCGGCGATCCTTTAGGAGTCTTTGGCGGAGAGGACGAGGAGGGTAGCGATGACAACGGCCAAAACTAGGATTCGGTTTCGATGGCGCCGTGTGGCTACTCTTGTGATTGGTGCCTATCTAGTCTATTGGACGGGTGTGTCGGTCCACCATATGATGGTTATTTCTCGCGATCAAAGCGCTTTGTCCCATAAGATCGCTGTCATTCAAACCCAAAACCGCGCGCTAAAGAGCGACATTCATATTTTGAATAATCCGAGGCAGTTAAAGGGCATGCTGTCGGGGAAGGTACCATTTCCAGATCCCACGGCTCCTTAGAAAGAAATGACCTATGAGACCGTGAGTTCCGTTGACATTTTTTCTACGCGCACAATATAATGGACTGAAGCTTGATTCGTTTCTATTAGGAGGACTTTGAGGTCTCAATGGCATCTGACATTGAAGTTGGCCAGATTTTAGAGGGCACCATAAGTGGTATTACCCACTTCGGGGCCTTTGTTGTCTTGCCGAACGGCCGTACCGGACTGGTCCATATTTCTGAAGTGGCTGATGCCTATGTGAAAGACATCAAAGACTACTTTAAGGAAAATGACAAGGTCCAGGTTAAGGTGCTGTCGATGGATCCAAAAGGAAAAATTGCCTTATCCATCCGTCAGTCTAAGCCCCAGTCCAGCCAGGCGCCTGCGCGCGAAGTTTCTTCACGACGGGAACAACCTCGGCATGAACGACGCGGGCAACAGGTGTCTTTTGAGGATAAGATGCAGCGATTTATGCGCGATAGTGAAGATCGTCTTGGAGATCTGAGACGCAGTAACGAATCTAAGCGCGGTGGACGTGGTGCGTAATCAATAAGCCGGGATGGCGGAATCGGCAGACGCAGAGGACTTAAAATCCTCCGGTTCGGAAGAATCGTGCGGGTTCAAGTCCCGCTCCCGGCACCAATTTTTGAAGAACCCGCACAGGAGATGGCAGGTTTTGTTTTGTGCAGGAACATTACGACGAAGGTCATTGGGACGTAACGGACCTTATCCCTCCGGTGGTATGATATCTTGTATGCGACATATCACTGTCCTTGATTTTGATTGATTTCTTCGAAGTTCAGAAGTTACTCTGTGTCGATCACCATCTTCAAACCTCAGCAAAGCCGTATTCGCTGTCCGGGCAATCCATTTGAACTCCTCAGTCCAACCCTATGCGGGTAAGGATCTTTCGGATTTCTTCGGTGCGAGTCAGGACCAGGTCGTACACGGCCAGATACCTCGTGTTGCGAATGGCCATGAGAGAAGTGCGAGTGCTTCGTGCTGGCCCAGCAGATGTAGGAGAGCATCGTATTCTTGATAACAAACGGCAATGTGCCCATAAGTCGACTCCCTACTTTCTGGAAATTCGATGGGCAGCGACGGGAATTCGGACCTTAATATCGCTCGGGTTAGACAGGCTAACGTGGGCTATCGTGTGCCCAAATCGCCGCGTTTTCGCCTTTTTCTTCCCGCTCGCTGCATCCAACATGAGTTATTGTTGGCGCTAATGCTATTTGTCATCACTTCGACTAACAAACCGGTCACCAGGTTTGCCAGGTAGTCCCATCCCTGAGGAGTCTGGTAACCCCCCAAAAAATCAGCCATAGGGCTGGGATTCGCGTTGCCGAACGGCTGAAGTCCGCAGCCTACGGCAACCGCGAATGCGACTAGGAAGGCGCAGGGGGTTCCGACCATTCTCCCAGAATCTCAAACTGGGACTGGGGAAAACAGAAGCCATCATGACAGCATAATTAGTCAAACCCATGACAAAAAGAATTAGCCAAAACAGTTATCTGGGGATGTATGAAATGAAAACCTCTGGCAGGCCTAAACATCAGTCGATGAGCAAGAGCCGGGAAGAGTTTTATATGTCCAGCCTATTCTACGACACTTTGAGAATGAGCCCCCTATCGTACTGGCCAACCTCGACTATGTTCAGCCCGTGGCTACACTATTTGAGAAAGAGCCGCCGAGCAGGAAATTCTTGTCCAGCATTTTTCACTAAAATCCTACACATTGCGAAATCAAACCATCAAAACTTGTCCGCGAGTAGTATAAACCATCAATTTTGGTCAGCGGGAAGTATAGCCTCGTCGGGGCGGTGACCTCGAATTCCACAACCACCTGCGCGCTGTGCTGGACTGACCGCTTGGGGAGACGCGCTTGCACGCTTCGGTTGTTGCTATGGTCACCGTGTCAGGCGGTTCAAATGGCCCAGGTGCACGGCCAAATTTTTCGGAAGTGCTTTCAGTCCCCAGGACAGTTTTGCACCGAGACGCCGAAGATGGCTCCGGGCGCAACCTAGGCCACGTGATCGCCTACGGATCGGATATGGACGAGGCGCGTAAGGCGGCCCACCGAAGGGCGGCTAGGTTACGCGGCGAGCCCTAGGCCGATTAAGATACCCCGCCCGAGTCCGCCTTTTCCGACGGACAGGGGCCTTGTTGTCAAGATGGGCCCGTGGGAACGGGGTGCGTTTCTCCCGCTTCCCGCCGTGGCCACGACGGCGGCGACGGTCAAGGGCTGCCATCGTTTTCGCCATTACAGGGTTCCCCATGGCGTGGCATAAGATGCCATGCGCGTCTCAGCCACGCGGTCCAGGCTAGGGTGACGCACGATGCCCGGCTATTGAGGCAAAATCACTGACCGCTAATAGACCGGATGTCGCTCCATGACGTGCCCCGCCGAACGGCAAGTCACACGGAGATCCAGCATGCTGCCACACCGTGAGCCTCGCGGATGGGAAACCCCGCGCGACGGGAGTAGCAATCTCGTGGTGTCTGACGCCGAGGCCGGGGCGCGATGGGTGGCGATTCTGACGGGCACCCATACCACCGACCGAATCCGGAGTTGATACTGGCCTGAGCTCCAGATGCCTCGGTCTACCCAATAGAATGCTCGCGATTGCATTGATATCTTAAAATATGTTAAGCTACGCGTATCTTGATATTTAGAGTATAGGAGGTGCACAATGGCTGCGCTGCACGAGTTTAAGGCGGAACTGTTTAAAACCTTGGGCCATCCTGTGCGGTTGCGCATTCTCGAACTCCTGAATATCGGGGAAAAGACGGTCTCGGAATTGCAGGTGGCACTCGACATTGAGGCCTCGTCGGTGTCCCAACAACTCGCCGTGATGCGGGCCCGCCAATTGGTGGACACCCGGAAAAGCGGCTCCAACGTCTTTTATACTGTCCGCGATCCCGTGATTTTTGAGCTGCTCGCGGCGGCGCGCCAGATTTTTGAGCACCAGGTGGCGAAAATGAATTCGCTATTGGACGACGAGGCGTAAACGGCGTCCGTCCACCGCTGAACGACATCTGTTTTAGCTAACTTTGTTTGTCATGGGTTTAACTAATTGTACTGTCATCGTAACGTTCGGATGGGGAGTGACGGGTGCAGACTCGGGGTTCTGCCCGGGTCATTCGCGTTTTGGTGGAGGCCATGGGTTTTCGCCGTACACCCAACGCGAATCCCAGCCCCTGGGGCTGATTCTCCGGTGTTCCAGAGGTCACGAATCGATCGACCTTGGTGGCAGTCGGGTTCGTTGACGTGATGACAAATAGCATTAGCGCCAACAATCACATCTTGGCGAAGGAGCACGACGGTGACTGAGGGATTATTCATACTGGGGTGCATAGCGGTGGTCGGGTATCGATGGCCTCGCTGGTCACTCGTTCTTAACTTGTTGTTGAGCCTCGGCATTCTAGCGTATGGCGGATATGGGTTGTGGCACGGGATGTCTACGATAGGTTCCGGGGCCCTGGCATTGTCTCCGCTCCGGGCCTGGTTTCTTCTGGTGTTGGGCCTCGTGGCGAGTCTGTCCTCCTGGTATCGCTGGGGATACCATGACGACCAGGCTTCGTTGCGATTTTGGCTCCCGCTCTTTCTCCTCAGCATGATGACGGTCATTCTGGCCAATAATCTCTGGACGTTTATGACGGCCTGGGAAAGCATGACAATCTCCTCCTTCTTTTTAGTCACCACCCACCACGAACGACCTGATGTGCTGAAATCAGGCTATATCTACCTCGTGATGTCGCAAGTGAGCGCGATGGCTATTTTGGCGGGGATGCTGGTCATGGGGACTCATCTCCACTCGGTCGATTTTTCGGTGTGGGCTGAACGGGGCCCCGACCTCTCGCAGGGTACGAAGACTCTAATTTTTGGTCTCGTGGGGTTGGGATTCGGGATAAAAAGCGGGGTCGTTCCGTTTCACGTCTGGCTTCCCCGGGCCCACCCGGTGGCACCCGCTCCGGTCTCTAGTCTCATGTCGGGAGCGATGATTAAGCTCGGCATTTTTGGGATGCTGCAGTTTTTACTGTTCGATTTAGGGACTACCGCCCGCTGGTGGCCGCTGCTGGTATTGGCCGTGGGGGCGCTCTCCAGTCTGTTGGGAGTACTCTACGCGCTGATGGAACATGACTTGAAGCGCCTGTTGGCCTACCACAGCATTGAGAACATTGGGATCATCTTATTCGGGGTGGGCGTCATGGGCGTCGGCATCGACTGGCATCATCCCGCCTGGGTCGCCGTAGGCCTGGTGGCCTCCCTCTTCCACACCTTGAATCATGCGATTTTCAAAAGTCAGTTGTTTTTGGCGGCTGGTGCCGTGGAACAGCACACCGGCACCCTCGATGTCGATCACCTGGGGGGACTCCTGCGCACCATCCCGGGCATCGCGCTCGGCTTCATCGCGGGCTCCCTGGCCATCAGCGGTCTCCCGCCGTTCAATGGCTTTGTGAGTGAATGGCTCACCTTCCGTGGCCTCTTGGGTCTCGCGCATAGTACGGGCCTCTTGGGGCTCTATGGACTCGGGCTGATGATGGTGCTCGGGTTAACCGGGGCGCTCGCCGGTCTCTGCTTCGTGAAAGCGTCTGGGGTGGTGTTTCTCGGGGAACCGCGCCAAGCGGTCTCCCGCCAGCCCTTGCCCGCGAGCCTGACCGGGTCGGTCCTCGCGTTGGCGGCGATCAGCCTCTTGCTCGGCGTTTTTCCGCAACCACTGCTGCATCTGCTCAATGGGATCGATCCCGCGTATCACGTGAACCCTGCCGGCATGCTGCTCCCGGCACGAGTACCGCTGATCGCGGGCTTCCTCGTGGTCGCTGTCGCCGTCTTTGCCGGATTGAGCCGCGTCTGGGCGGTGCGCCCGGTGGCGCGCTGGTCCTGCGGGCGGGACGTGGACCCTTCGATGCAATTTACCTCGGCGTCCTTCACGAAGGCGATTCGGACCACCTTCGCGGTAATTTATCGACCCCATCGGCAGGTTCAACGATTCGGATCCGGGGCCCCCGATTTCCCCACGCGGCTGCTGTACCGCGGCGGCACGGTGCCGGTGTGGGAGCAATATGTCTACGGGCCGATGTATGGTCTCCTGTGGCGCGCTTCGCGCCTCAGCACTCGTATCCAGCGGGGGCCGGTTCGCTTGTACCTTGCCTATTTGCTTGGCACGGTGGGGCTGATGCTCGCGCTGTTACACTAATTTTGGGGAGGATTCGGCGATGGTCTGGATCGTGCAAGGGCTGGGCGTGGCAGTCCTCGTAGCCGTGGCACCGTTCATGTGGGGGATCGCACAACTGGTGAAAGCGCGCCGCCAGGGACGACGGGGCCCCGCGCCCTGGCAATTGTATTGGGTCATCCGCAAGCACTGGCACAAGGAAACCACGGTGCCGGAGAGAAGTTCCTGGGTGTTTCGGTTGGCGCCCAGTGTCTCGATGGCCGCATTGCTCATCGTCGTCATCACCATTCCCATCGCGGGCCGGGTGCCGCCGGATTGGCCACATAATATGCTGACCCTCTTTTTTCTGCTCGCGTTGGAGCGATTCTGGAGCGGGCTCGCGGGGCTCGACACCGGCGGGACGTTTGGCGGGCTGGGCGCGAGTCGTGTCACAACGTTGGGGACTGGCATCGAACCAGCTCTGTTCGCGGCCTTAGGCATCGTGTGGCAGGTGAGTGGGAACGGCGCGATGGCCCCCTTGGCCGCCCATCTCTCGACGGCTCCGGCGAACCTGCTACCGTGGCTCATGGCCAGCGCCAGCGTGGCCCTGGTGCTGTTGGCCGAATGGGGGCGTCTCCCGGTTGATAACCCGGACACCCATCTCGAACTCACCATGATGCACGAAGCTACCCTCCTCGAGTACGATGGCCGATTCCTGGCCTTGTCCGAGTGGGCGATGGCGCTCAAGTTCACCGCGCTGGCGACGTTCGGGTGGGTGGTGCTCGGACCACACCTGCCATCGCTCTGGGCAAACCTCGGACTGCGGATTATTGAAATTGCGGCCACGGCGGGGGTCTTAGGATGGGTGGAAAGCGGATTGACAAAGCTCCGATATTTCCAACTCCCCGCCTATTTAGCCGTGGCGGCCGGCCTGGGGATGCTCGGGTTCTATCTGGCGGCAGGGGGGCTGAGTCTGTGAACACGTTCGGATTGCTCCTGTTTCTCCTAGCGCTCGGGTTGCTCTGGTCGCGCACGATGTCCTACACGGTTTGGTTTTTGGCGGGTGAGGGGGTGTTATTAAGCCTCATGGTCTGGACCTCTGAACCGTGGACGACCGTGACGATTTTGGTTGGTCTGGGCACCCTCGTCGTGAAAGGGGGTCTGATCCCGGTGCTCATTCATCGCCTGTTACGCACCTGGCCGGCGGCCTTTCGGCGGGACCATCCCCTGCCGTTGTGGGCTTATGGGGTCGCGGTCCTGGTGGTGTTGGCGGTGAGCCACGTCATTCATCTCCTCGGCCCGACCGGTGTGATTCACGACACATTGCTGTTTTTTTATGCTTTATCTAGCATCCATGTAGGGTTCGTGATGATAGTCGCGCGCCGACACCTCCTGTCGCAATTAGCATCTCTAGTCGCCATTGAAAACGGACTGGTGGTGCTGGCGGTCTCCTTGGCGGGGGCGCTGCCTACCTTTGTCGAGTTGGGCCTATTGGTCGACCTCAGCCTCGGCGCGACCCTGATGGTCTGGATGAGCCATCGGATTCGTCACGAAATGCAAACGACGGATGTCATGACCTTGCGCCGTCTAAGGGGGTAGATTCGATGTCATCAGCATGGGCCCTCGCGGGACCTGTAATCCCTTTGGTGCTTGCCGTTGTCGTGCTCCGGCGCCACGCCAATCAGCGATGGTGTACCGTCATTGCGATCTGGGCAAGTCTGGTCTGGCTGGGCGAGTGCGATTTGACCTGGCACCTCGTGATGCAGTGGCGTATGTGGGCCGTTCTCCTCGACGTCACGAATCTGATTGCCGCGAGCAGCGCCTGGGACAGCGTCATCTGGTTGCGTGAGCACCCTCACATGGTGCCATTTCGATATTATGGCTGGTGGAGTCTCTTTTGGGCCGCTCTGCTCGGCATCGCCCTCGCACACAATTTGGCGTTGGCATGGCTTGCCGTCGAGTTTTCAACCTTAACGTCCGGCGCTCTCATTATCGAAGTAGGCGATCGGCATGCGCTCGAAGCCGCCTGGAAGTACATTCTGATTGCCTCCGTGGGTCTGATCATGGGGCTCATTGGCCTTGTTTTTTTGTACGCCAGTCTGCGGTCTCAAAACTTGGGTTGGGCGATCCTCAATTATCAGAACCTACACGCGCAATTCTCGCACATCGCCCCGATGATCCGAACACTGGCGACTGTCTTTATCGTGGCAGGCTTCGGCACGAAAGCCGGTCTAGTCCCCTTTCACACGTGGCTGCCTGATGCACACTCCGAGGCGCCCTCCCCGGTCAGCGGACTATTGTCGGGCGTCTTGCTGGGATTGTCGCTGTTCACGGTGGTGCGCTTTGTGGAGGCGGTCCCAACTGCCCGCGGCGCATTCCTCTCGGGTTCACATCTGTTGACGATCTTTGGGACACTGTCGGTCGTGGTTGGGGCTTTGGCCTTGCTCGTACAACGAGACATCAAGCGCCTCTTGGCCTATTCATCGATCGAGCAGGTGGGGATTATGGCAGTCGCCGCTGGTCTTGGCACCAAGGCCGCGGTGGGACTGGCGCTATGGCAGTTTGCCCTGCACGCCCTGATTAAGTCGAGTGTGTTTTATGGGGCGGGCCACTTGAGTGTGCTGTATCAAACCCAGCGACTCACGAAAATTACGGGGCTCTTGGCCCGCTACCCCGTGGGCGCCGTCGGATGGGCAGTCGGCATTCTAGCGTTAGCGGGCCTGCCGCCCTTGGGTCTCGCGTATAGCGAATGGCTCATTTTTCGGCAGCTGTGGCAGCATCACGCGTATCTCGTCATCGGACTGGTGGCCGCAGCGCTCACGGTGACCTTTGCCGCGTTGGTGTACCACCTCATGCGAACCTTGTGGCGGGACATGGATGCCTTGGCGCCGGCATCACCCGCGTCGGAGGTGCATTAGCGATGGATAATTCATGGATTCGTCAGAACGTGGCGTTAAAGGAAGCCCACGCGGAGCTACTCACGCTCACCGCCACCCGGAACCAGAGCATGCGGGCCACTTGGCTGGACCCCGTTAGCGGTCGGCAAGAGCTCGTAATCGTCGAGGTGTGCCAGGAGCGCTTTCCCTCCCTAACCTCGGTGTTGCCCGAAGTGGCCTGGGACGAGCGAGAAATTCATGATGTGTTTGGATACGTCCCCGAGGGCCACCCCAATCCGCGTCCGCTCCTCCGAACGCCGCGGTGGCCCGAAAATTTTCGACCGCTGCGTGAGAGGCCCGATGTCCGGCCCACGTGGCAGGACGCGGATCCAGACAATCCCGCTCTCACGGTGGAGGGCAATGGCGTCACGGTTATGAAGGTCGGACCGACCCATGCCGGGATTATTGAGTCGGGGCACTTTGTGTTCAGTCTCATGGGCGAAAACGTGCTCCATCTAGACACGCACCTCTTTCAGAACCATCGCGGTGTGGAGTCCCTCTTAGAAAGCCAAACGGTTGACGGCGTTGCCTCCATCGTGACGCGCATCTGTGCGGCCGATACGGTGTCGCATCAGACCAATTGGGCGCTTGCGGTCGAAGCGCTGAGCGGGTACGAGGCCGAGGCTGCGGTCTCGCTGGGCCGGGTGGTCCTCTTGGAAAGCGAACGCGTCTTGAGCCATCTGAATGACTTGGCGCAAATTCCCGCCGGGGTCGGATTCCAGGTGGCCCATCAGCAGGCGCTGGCTATGAAAGAAGACTGGCAACGGGGACTGCAGGGCATGTACGGGCATCGCTTTCTCTTCGACACCGTTCGACCCGGCTGGGTGGCGCCGCCCGACCCCGAGAACCTCCTCCGGCTCGTCTACGCGCTCCGGCGGGCGTGGACCCCGTGGCAGCATCTGGTGGAGGGCCACCACGGGTTCAATGATCGCATGGCGGATGTGGGGGTGACGACTCATGCCGACGTGGTCCGATTTGGCGGACAAGGGGTCGTTTCGCGTGCCGCTGGTAAGGGATTTGATGCGCGTACACTGCTTCCGCTCTATCAGGACCTACGGCCCGTCCCAGTCGTCGAGAGCGGAGGCGACGTGCGAGCGCGGTTTAATGTGCGCGTTCGTGAGGTAGAGGCCTCGCTGCGACTGATTGAGGACGCCGCTGCGCGCCTGCGACGGGAGACGGCGGCAGGTGACATCCCTTGGAGTCCCCAAGACGGGCACAGTGGACAGGTGGCGGTCTATACGGAATCTCCCCATGGACTCAATGTCCACGACGTCACTATGGATAACGGCCGGGTTGTGCGCTATCACATCCGGGCCGCCACGTACCGGAACTGGCCGCTGTTGGCCCATGCGGTGCCCGGCAACGCCGTCGCGGATTTTCCGCTCATTAATAAGAGTTTCGAGCTCTGTTACAGTTGTGCGGATCGCTAAACCACGCGATCAGAGAGGAGACAAATCGGATGTCCCATATTCGGCATTCCCTACAGATTCGTCACGTCGATGCGGGGAGTTGCAATGGCTGTGAACAGGAGTTAACCGCCCTGACTAGCGCGGCCTATGACTTCCAGCACGTCGGCCTGGATTGGGTCGCCTCCCCCCGCCATGCGGACGCCCTGCTCGTGACGGGACCCATGAGTGACCCCATGGTTCGCCCCGTGGAACGCGTGTGGGCGGCGATCCCTTCGCCAAAATGGCGGATTGCCTTCGGCGATTGCGCGGCGGGATGCGGGGTCTTTCAGCCTGCGTACGGCACGCACGGGGGATTGCCCGAGGCCGATCTGGTTATTCGGGGGTGCCCGCCGGAGCCGGGCGCGGCCCTCCAGCAACTGCGGGACGCGATGCGGTCGACGACACCACCCCAATCGTAAGAGAGAAGGTTAGGAGCCGTAAAAGTTTAACAGACAATATCCTCAGTCGCAGGCTTGACATGTGGCCGAATGGTGCAATTCCAGAGTGCGTTTTGGCCCTCTGGGCGCTCAATCGGGAGGGCGTCGAGCGCTTCCCGGTCTGGCTTTTGACCCGTCGGATAGGCGCCGCGGTCGAGGTCTGCTTCAATGTGGAGACCGCCTTTGGTCCGCGTGTGACCAATCAGGTTGACCACCGTTTCCAGTGTTGTTAAGGGCCGGCCCCGCCAATTGAGGCTAATCGCAGAGAACATTTGGTGTTCGATTTTATTCCACTTACTCGTGCCCGGGGGAAAGTGGCTGACGCGCAGCGTCAGTCCTGTTTCATCGGCAAAACTCTGCAAAGCGACCTTGAACCCGTTCAA
>JAJZXX010000026.1 GCA_021806205.1 Bacillota bacterium
GGCTTATGCGCATGGATTCCGTACCTAAAATATCGTCATCAACCCGATGCCCCCCAGGGTCCAGGGTTTTGGCGCTCGCCCATCGCCTGGCAAATCACTCTGTTTATGGGACTGCAATCCCTATTGTTCTATGTCAACGTTGCGTGGCTCCCCACGTTATTGCACGATCGGGGATTTTCTTTGGCGCTATCCGGGTGGATTGTGTCTTTAGTGCAGATTGTGAGTTTACCCGCGACATTTCTCATGCCGGTTTTGGCCGAACGACAACGCCGTCAGCACAGCCTGGTAATCGCAACCGCCGCCATGTTTATCGTCGGATATCTCGGATTGTGGCTCATGACAAGCCCATTGTGGTCGGTTATCTGGGTCATATGCGTCGGCTTTGGATCGGGAGTCAGCATTAGTCTTGCACTTGCCTTCTTTAGCTTAAGAACGCATCGGCACGAAAGCGCGGCGAGAATATCCGGCATGGCGCAGTCGATAGGCTATCTATTGGCGGCCCTCGGTCCGATTACCGCCGGATATTTGTACGCAATCACTCATAGCTGGGCCTGGCCGCTCGCGATGCTGATTGTTGTCTCCTTATTCATGACCGCAGCCGGGCTGGGTGCGTCACGGGACGTTTATCTGGATGCCCCTTAAACCCTTAAATGTCTATGCCAGGCCAGGCCTTGACCTCGCACCAAAGTTCACCCGTCAGAGTGGTTTTGACGAAGAACGGCGTGAAGGCCAGACCTGCCACTGTAAAGTGCTGCCAGCACGCATCACCACCCATCCATGGCCGATCATCACGTTAGGATAGGGCAATGATAGTTCGGTGCGGTTCTGCCAATTGACTAACTCACTGTGGTCCGACAACCCGTCAATAGCCGCCCAAGTTCCGTCTACCGAGACCGCCCCACCGGGATTGACCGCAGATGTTAATTGTTGCGTGGTTCGGTGGAGAACATTGAGGGCATACACGGGAAACGATCCGCCATTTAAGGTCGAACTCGTCTCGGGACGATACCGCGTTGAAAACAATACGGTCCCCGCCGACACCCCCTCTAATCGGCTGGGAGCTTGGAAAAGCGGAATGCACTCAGTGATGATCGTGCGGTGATAGGGCTTAAACCACAAGGCTCCGGCCGATGATGGCTTCCTCGGGTTAGTTGCACGCGTGACGGCGATAAAAAGTCCCCGGGGAGCGGGACGCAATGCAACAAATAGCTGATTTTGGGTCTTTTGATTAGCTGACGCCACGACCGAAAGCTGACGGGTTGTCAAATTGTCCCTATACACCCGACTAATCAGCCCCTCCGGGGTGGCCAGCGTTGATAGCCAATAGGCGGTATTGCCCACGATACTCAGTCCTTTAACCGGGCCCACACTAGAGATTGAGGGCGTCAGGGACAAGAGCGTGTAGGTCTTGTTTGAATGAAGTTGTTTGGCCATCACCGTGCGGTACGAAGCGTTCGTCGCCAACGCATCCGCATAGACCAACCAATCCGGAGACAAAGCCACCGAGGTCGCTTCATGCTCAAAAGGCAAATGCAACACCGTTTGGGACTTTCCGGTGCGCGCGTTGACCAGGTAGAGCGTCTGCCTCCAGCCATTGGCCGGACTCGGGAAAATGCTCATGACAAGATGATTTTGCGACAACCCGACTAGTTGATCATTGGGTGTTAGGTTGGCAAGGGTGTGCCAGGGGCCGAGTGAAACCCGACTGGGAGTAAGCCTCCCTGCTACATTGGTGAGGGGCGGATAGTCGGGGATGGGTCCTGACGCAGAAGCCTGAACCACCCCACAAGCGGGCAAGGCCACTAACATCAGCGTGCCAACTGCCCGTTGAATCCGCTTCACCAAGACTATCCCTCCACGAAGACTACTTACTAAGAGCCAATGGGTGGACAGAGTTCAGAAGTTACTGCCACCCAGACTATCACCCTGCATGGTGCAGCGCTATTCCCCTATTCGTTTGTGTTGATCACCTGGGGCTTAGTGCACCCCGAAAATCTCACCGGTCTGGTCAACGCTGACGCGATAGGCGGCGGGTTCCTTCGGCAATCCCGGCATGCGAATCATGCTCCCGGCTAACGGCACCACGTACCCCGCGCCGCGCGACACTTCAATATCCCGGATGTGAAAGACAAAATCCTCGGGCCGTCCCAACAACTTCGGATTATCGCTCAGCGAATACTGGGTCTTAGCGATGCAAACCCTGAGGTTTTCGAGATCCCACCGCTTAATCCGTGACAGTGCTACAAGCGCATCGGGGCCATATTCAACCGAGCGCGCCCCATAGATATCCCGGGCAATGATGCCGATTTTCTCTTGAATGGGCATATCGGTTCTATAGAGCGGCGTGACGGTCGGGGCACTGTACTGCAATGCCTGTGTGACTATCTCGGCCAACTGCCGCCCACCGGTCCCTCCTTGGCTAAATACGTCCGCCACGGCTGCTGGAACCTCCTGCCTGTTTAAGCGGTCAACTACCCATGCCATTTCCTCTTCGGAATCCGTGGCAAAGCGATTAATGCCAACCACCGCTGGCAAACCAAAACGCTTCAGATTCGTCAAATGGCGTTCTAAGTTCGGCATGCCACGCTTAATCGCCTCAAGGTCTGGCCGTTCGGTTTGGTCTAATGGCTGGCCGCCGTGATACCTGAGGGCTCGCAACGTGACTACCACCACTGCTAGACCGGGATGAAGTTCGGCGATGGGCATTTTAATATCTAGAAATTTTTCAGCGCCCAAGTCCGCACCGAAACCGGCCTCGGTGATTACGATGTCAGACAGTCTTAATCCAGCTTCAGTCGCCACAATACTATTGCACCCATGGGCAATGTTGGCAAACGGTCCCCCATGGACAATGGCAGGCGTGCCTTCGCTCGTCTGAACTAGATTCGGCATCAGGGCTTCACGTAAGAGAGCCGTTAAGGCCCCCTCAGCGCCAATCTGGTTTACACTGACAAATTGCCCGCCGTCTCTGGCAACAATCATGCGCGAAATTCGCTCTTGGAGTTCAGGCAGATCTCGGGACAGCGTAAACGCCGCCATGATTTCGGATGCGGCAGTAATGTCAAACCCGGTTTCGCGTAAGACCCCCTGCCCGGAGCCACCCAATCCAATCACGACATGCCTTAAGGCACGGTCATTCACGTCTAAAACCCGCTTCCAGGTCACATTCCCCGGATTGACCGACAACCTGGCCCCATGATACAGTTCATTGTCGACCAGCGCGGCCAATAAGTTATGGGCAGCGGTAATCGCGTGAAAGTCTCCGGTAAAGTGCAAGTTGATTTCGGTGGAGGGCTGAATTTGCGATGCGCCGCCTCCGGTCGCACCGCCCTTCACCCCAAAAGTAGGGCCCAACGACGGCTCCCTCAAAACCACCGTGGCGTCCACACCTAAACGGCGCAACGCTTGGGTCAATCCAATCGACATCGTGGTCTTGCCCTCGCCCGGCGGGGTAGGAGTGATAGCCGTCACCAATACTAGCTTAGCCCGACGCGGGCGTTGATATAAAACGTCTAAAGGAATTTTGGCCTTATAGAATCCGAACGGAATAATATCGTCACGGCTGAGTCCGACTTGAGCGGCAATATCCCCGATAGGCCGTAGTGTTTCGTTAGAGCTTGGCATCGAACCTCTCCTTCGCACGCAAATTCGTATGTACGCGTCACCATCTATCATACCGCACTACTATGGCCATGATCGCAACACCCTGTATGGAGATGGAATCCCAACATTAGAACCATAGAACCATCAACCGGTCCACGCAGCCTAAGTCCCGAGATCAGATGGCTTAGAGTATAATGGGCCCGAAGTCCAGACCCGCATAGCGCGTTGATCCACTATTGCGAGGTCTTAAAGCACCACTAATCATTTCGTGTCGAGGTGACGCATGAAATACTATGGCTTTTTGTCAAATTCCCATACAGCCGCTCTAGTCGGCCCTGACGGGTCCATTGACTGGTTGGCTTTCCCACGCTTTGATAGCCCGGCGGTCTTTTCGCGACTGCTTGGCACCGAGGAAAATGGTTACTTTCGTGTTTATCCCATCGAGCCTGCTGAGGCTTCCCAAGCCTATGTGCAGGATACCAACATTTTAAAAACGACCTGGGATACCCCCAAAGGCAAGGCGGTGGTGCATGATTACCTCACCATCGGTCGGCCCGAACTCCGACGCCTGATTCGCACTGACATTCCCCTGACCGTGGAGTTTCGCCCCCGCTTTCGCTATGGCCTCGTGCAAGCTGCGCCCCAGGCGGTTAATGGCGGTGTCATCTTTCACAATCCGGTCGCCCGAGAAGCGTTGGTTTTTGTCATTAATGCCCACCCGCATGATTCCAGGCAGCATGTGGACGTCCTATTGAACCATGGCGAGTGGCGATTGCCGCCCGGCCATTATGAGATCATTACGCAATATGTTGCCGATGATGAGGATCGGCTCGTGGAGGCCGTGGATGCCATTGAGGACCAGATGTTGGAACTCGTGGAAGATATGGGCGCCGAGCCCCTCAATCAAGCCTTAAGGCAAAACATTGCGTTCTGGCAACAGCGCATGGCCAGGCTTCCACAGTATCAAGGCGCCCATCAAGACGCCTATCGGCGCTCTCTTCTGGTCCTCTATGGCCTTACCTATCAAACCAACGGTGCGATTGTTGCCGCGCCAACGACTTCTCTTCCAGAAACGGTGGGAGAGAGCCGTCAATGGGACTATCGGTTTGCCTGGGTACGGGACGGATCCTATGCAGCCGAAGCGCTCCTCATGGCAGGCGATCATGTCGGTTCGCGACGATTCTTGGATTTCCTCCTGAACTGTATTGATCTTCAAGGCAAACCCTTTGATGCCCCCTTCTTTCACGTGGACGGCACGCTCATCCGCGGGGAACATAGCTTGGATTGGCTATCAGGCTATAAGGAGTCCATTCCGGTACGCGAAGGCAATGCCGCCACGCGCCAGGTGCAACTCGATATCGAGGGAGACTTTTTATGGACCGTGTGGCGTTATTACGAGCTCACCAACGACCTCGAATTCCTCAACTTTTATTGGCAGCGTCTTAAGGTCCTGGTCGAATGGGTGCGTGTCAACCACCATAGCAAAGACGCGAGTCTTTGGGAGTTCCGCGATCAAGATGATTTCTACACCCACTCCCAACTCATGTGTTGGGTGGCACTCACCTATGGCGCCAATATGGCCGACGCCGTGGGCGATCCGGCCTTGGCTGGCACCTGGCGCGCCCATAAAGACAAAATTCGCCAACTCATCGACCAGAATGCCTATAACAGTCGACTAGGGTCGTACACCCAGGCTTTTGGCGGCGAGGCGGTGGATGCCGCTCTCTTAGTCATGCCACTATACGGATACTGCCTTCCCGATGATCCTCGATTTTTAGGCACCTTGCGCGAGATTGAAAAACAGTTGGTGTCTGGACACTGGGTATACCGCTATGCCACGGACATGTTGGGAGACGCTGCCCACCCCTTCGTGCTGGCCACGTTTTGGTTGGCACGGGTCTATATCCGGCTGAATCGCCGTGAGGATGCAAAACATCTTTTGGATGGCCTATTGCGTTACCAAACCGATCTCGGACTCTTAGGCGAACATGCTGACCAAAAGACCGGTGAACCGCACGGCAATTTCCCCCAGGGATTCTCACATTTAGGACTGGTTATGACCCTAATCGAGCTAGATCAAGCGGAGAAATCCTCTAAGAGGGAAACCACCACGGCTTGATCCCGGCGATGCAGAAAGGAGTTCTCGGTGTCTAGACTTCATCGACATCCCGTCGCTATTGGCGTCGGTATCGCAACGGTTGCGGTGTTGCTACTGCCCTTAAGTTACGTAGCTGGCTGGATGGGCGATTTGGCCCAAGTGAAGCCGGAATTGGTCGCCCTGGCTCAATCACGACAGCACCAAGCCTGGCTCAGAGCGCACCAACCACAGCAACCCCCCCAAGGAAGTCCTCAAGTCCAAGCGCAGTGGACAGCTTCGTCGGTCACACTGTCTTGGAGTCAGGTTCCCAGGGCTTCCCAATACACCATTTACCGCGCAGCTAACGCGCAGACGTTTTCGAAAGCCAAAACGGTCGCCACGGTGGCCCAGACGGGCACACCCGTGCAATACACCGACGCCACGGTGGCCCCGGGAACTGCCTATACCTATTGGGTGGCCTCAGACAATGCCGTGGGTCAAGGGGCGCCTAGCGCCCCCCGCACCATCCGAACCTATTTGACCTGGACAACCCTCAGTAGCGAAGCCGAGTCTCAAGGCCGTCTCGGTACCGTTACGACATGGAGCAAAACCGCGTGGGGAATTTTAGGGCAGTCGGCCACGTCGCACACCTTTGCACTGTGGAACATTGCTGGCCACTTAGTCACCCCTGACACCGCAGCAACTGCGTCATCGACCTGGTTTACCCAAAAGGGAGTGCACTGGACCTTGGGCACTACCCGTCTTTTCCCGTCCTCTCAAAACCCTCCAACAACTTTTAGCAATGCCATCACCCTTCAGACGATTCCCACCGGAGAAGCCACCCCCGAAAATTTGGCCGTCTGGCAATCCCAACAGAAGTGGCGCGATGCCATTGTCGCCAAGGGGCAGCCGCTTCCGCCCGATGCCCTGTTGCTCAACCAGTACGGTGAAGCCATCGGGCTCACCAATGCCCAGAGTGATTTGGTCAGGGACCCTTAGCCATGGGCTATGTTTACTTTGTTAGACATGCTGAGCCACTGGTCGATGAAGGCAGTGCCCCGCATCGTTGGGGTCTTTCGGATACTGGTCATCAATCAACCCGGCGGTTAGCTCAAGATATCGATTGGAGCCAAGTAGCTTTCATTGCGTGCAGCCACGAGGTCAAAGCCCAGCAAACTGCCGCCGTGCTTTCGGAGTCAGGCGGGGTGGATTGGCGCGTGATCGACGGGCTCCAAGAGCTCCGTGCCGCCTGGTTTGAGAATCAAGAGATGCTGGCCCACCGATTCACCCACTATCTCGAATCCAGGCACGATCCTGACTTTGAATCGTGGGACGAGGCGCTGTCCCGCTTTACCCAAGCTGTTTTTGAGGTGATGCAGGCGTCAGGCCCCAAACGCCCCATCATTGTAAGTCATGGCCGTATTCTCACGGTATATTTCCGTTCCAAGCTGGGATCCTTGATTAGCGGGAACGCCTGGCAGCAACTACGATTCCCGGATTGCGCGCTCTATCACGTCGAGAGCAACCATATCGAATGGGGGTTTTATCAGAATGGGTAAAGATTAGCTTTAGGCATGGGGAGTGTTGTTAAGATTCCAGAATCCTTTCGTTGTTACAAATGAAGACCAGGCCAGAAGAAGCGAACGCTAATGCCATCACGGCCGCCGATGGCCTTGTCAGGTCTTGCCACAGACGCGGTATCCGTTCCGCAATCTGATGTGTCGTATATTTGGCGATTGCTTCCGCTCTCATCGCGGCAGCACGGGCAGGATTCCTCTGAGGCGACGACCTTGAGGGATTCATTCATGTCGCTTTAGCGCCGCGGCGGACCTAGCGGCTATAATAAGATCCGTGCAAAGCCTATCAAAGAACGAATCAGGAGGTTTCGCATGCGCACGGATACGGATATTTTCGATATTGGCCGCTTTGGGTGGCCGCCCGACGTGCGTCTGTGCGCGGAGTTATCACCCACCGAGTGGCTGAATGAGTCCCAGCTGTGGTCGGGCGGAGATCACCGTTTCATTGGACACCTCATTCCGCGAGGCTATGCACGCTATGTGCGATTGAACCATCCTGCGTCGAAGCATCCCGGCCCGGCCGGGAAACGGCTGCTATGGGATCAGCACGACCGGCGTCTGATGCCTGTGTTCTGGGCTGCCGTCGCACGGTGGTCGGATCAGCCCTTGGACGTTGCCTTGAAATTCGAGGACATTTTGCCCCAAAAGACGGTTCCTCAGGAGCCGCCCTTTGACGAAGAACCCTACTGGCACCTGTCGCCCATGGTGCTGGAAAAGCTCATTCCGGTGCTGCGCCGCTTGACCACGACCCCGGATCAAATTTGGATGGGATTTTGCGACACCACCGGGGAATGGAGCGAGACACAGTGTGCGTGGGCGGAAGTCCACGATGACCGCACGCGCCTGGACATTGGGGAGCGGTAGCAATTCTGCCGTGAGATTGCTCAGTTACCACGTTGGGCACCGCCGGGATGGGCCGCAACCGGCCGCACCTATTGGTTGGCCAATGGCCCCATTGAGGCCGTCTATGATATCGCGCGCGGCATTTTTGCCGTGACACCCTTTATCTGGTGGCCGCAGGACCAAGCCTGGTGTGTCTTCCGCGAGATCGACTTCGACTTTTCGTTGGTTGCCACGACCAACGATGGTTACGAACAGATCGTGGGGCTATCCGACATCGAGGCTTACGAAGCCGAGGTTTGGTAGGGGGACCGGCGACCGTAAACTATTTCACCAGCAAGGATGTTCATTGCGCGTGTGACGGACAGTGCCTAGGAGTTAACGCCCAGCCTTCGATCCCCTCAGGGAAGTGTGCTATATCTCTCTCAAACTTCCCGAATTCGTGACTTGGCCCGCGATGAGGCGTAAAATCATGGGATGTATACGTAACCCTGAGGTCATGTGTTCTTGCAAATTTGCTCGAGGAGAGTAGCCTTATGTATTTAGCCCAGCAACATCGGTATGACACCATGATTTATCGGCGCCTAGGCCAGTCTGGATTGCGGCTGCCCATCATATCCTTAGGATTTTGGCACAATTTTGGCGGCGTGGACCTTTATGAAACAGGGCGCGCCCTGGCACGCCGCGCGTTTGATTCGGGCATTACCCATTTTGACTTGGCCAACAACTACGGACCACCACCAGGTTCCGCCGAGGAAAACTTTGGGCGAATGCTTCGAGACGACTTCGCCCCGTATCGGGATGAACTCATCATTTCGACCAAAGCCGGGTGGGACATGTGGCCCGGACCTTACGGAAACTTTGGTTCTAAGAAACATTTAACCGCCAGCTTGGATCAGAGCTTAAAACGCATGGGGCTCGAATACGTTGACATCTTCTATTCACACCGTCCCGACCCCGACACCCCCCTGGAAGAAACCATGCAAGCCCTGATTCAAGCCGTGCGCCAAGGAAAGGCCTTATACGTGGGCATCTCGAGTTATTCGGCAACCGAAACCGAAGCCGCCATTGCAGAACTCCAGCGCCATCACATTCATTTGTTAGTTCATCAACCTTCGTATTCTCTCATCGACCGGTGGATTGAAAACGGCTTGTGCGACGTACTCATGGATCGGGGCGTTGGCAGTGTGGTATTTTCCCCTCTAGCCCAGGGCCTGCTCACCTCTCGATATCTCAAGGGCATCCCCGAAGATTCCCGCGCCGGGCGACCCGGAGGTTTTCTCCACCCGAATGCTCTGACGGAGTCGGTCATGGCCCAGATCCATAAACTCAATGCGTTAGCGCTTAGTCGGGGTCAAACGCTGGCTCAAATGAGTCTGGCCTGGGTACTGAACAATCCCGCCGTCACATCCGCCATTATCGGAGCCAGCCGCATATCGCAGTTAGATGAAAACCTCTCCACTCTGAACAACCTAACATTTACCCGGGAGGAACTATCACAAATTGACCAAATCCTGTCCGAAAAATTGTGACCTACTCCATTCCAACAGCGTTATATTGACAACACCTTCTTGAGGAGGGTCTCATGGCACGCCTGGCGTTACGCATTTTAACAGTACCCGCTTTAGCCGCCTGCATCGGATTTATCGGGCCACATCCCATACCATTGACCATCGCAGCACCCCGGTCTCCCTTTCAAACGGCTGGAATAACGAGAATAAAGCAAGACGCCAGCGTCTTCACCCCGCAAAATGGTCTGCAACAAGATTGGCAGCGTCTGTCGCGCTATCCCGGGTTGGCTCACTCTACGGTATCCGCTTTGGCTTACGACATCACGACCCACCAGACATTGGCTGCCATCCATCCGCTAGCGGAAGTCACCCCGGGTTCCGTCACCAAACTCTTTACCTCGGCTGCCGCACTCGCCACGCTGGGCCCTCAATTTACCTATCAAACCCGGGTGCAAACCTCCCCCTCCAATGAACCAGGCCCCGTCTATCTGGTTGGCGGGGGTGATCCCTGGCTGGAAGCGAACGGCTCACACACTCTGGAAACACTCGCCCGCCAAGTGGCAACGCGAGTCCCCAAAGCTACCCAAGTCATTGGGGTCAGTCCCCTCTTCTCGTCGCCTACCTATGGCGTTGGGTGGCCTATTGGCGGAATCGCGCAAAACTATTCGGCCGGTGCCTCATCCCTCATGGCTGAGCGTAGTGAAGTCAGAGTCTTCGTTCAAGGAGCAGGGTTAGTGGGCCAGCATCCCCAAATTGTGCTTAAATTTAATGGCACCGCAACCGATCCCGGATACTTTTCGATCATCAATCATGCCGCGACCTGGGGCAGCGGGTCTGCGACCCAAGTAAATGTCACGCGCCTAATCGGTACCAACCGGATCGTGGTGACGGGCCATGTGCCACAAAACACTCAGGTCGGGCCATGGGCCATCTCGGTCCATAACCCCGCGCTCTTCGCCGCATCCTTGTTCCAGCACGCATTAACCAAAGCCGGCGTTACTTTGAGCGAGCCACCGGCGACCTCTTCCACCCTGCCGTCTGGGTTAACTAATTTGGCCCAATACACATCGCCTACCTTATCACAAGAGTTATTTATCCAAAATCAATGGTCCATCAACCAAATGGCAGACAATCTGTATCGCGAACTCAGTGTCAAAGCGGACGGCACAGGGTCCCCCCAACGTTCCGCGTCCCTAATGAAAGCCTTTACCGCTCAGGCGGGAGTATCTTCGGGTCGCGTTCAAGTCGATGGGTCGGGACTCTCGGCACTGAACCAAATGAGCGCGCAACAAGCCGTACAGTTGCTTACCTATGCCGCATCTCAGCCTTGGTTTGATACATTCCGCCATTCTCTCATCCAACTCGACAATCCCCACGCGTGCGGATTTTTGTGCCCGCCGTCCTGGCATGTCGCTTTACCGAAGGGCACGGCGCTTTGGGTTAAGTCGGGCAATCTTACTAATCAATGGAACTTAGCCGGTTATGCACAGGCGGAGAACGGAAACCTGATCGCTTTTGCGATTTTGAACGACGGGACGCCCACAACCCAAAACACGTATCCCAATTCGGCGGTAGGCCGCATGGCTAACGTCGTGGCCGCTTGGCCTCGACCGCCCTTCATGCAAATCCCTTTGGCGTATCCCCAAACGAGCGGCACCCTCCCCGTATCACTGCGGTCGCTCATGGCCCGGATTCCGGGAAAAGGATCGGGGACGAACGTAGCCGTGGCGGTCGTCAATACCGCTAATGGTCAAACGGTCTATCAGCAAAATGGGAACATCCTTATGAAAGCGGGACTCAGCCCCAGGATTGCTCTGGACATTCAGGCCTTAAACCACCTCGGCGCCAGGTTAAAACCCGTCCAGATAAAAAGCGTAGGATCGATAAGCCACGGCACACTCTTCGGATCCCTCATTCTCAACGCGGACAACAACAACCTGACCACCACCCAATTAAGTGCTCTGGCCTCTCGGGTCAAATCCCAGGGCATCAGCACCATCCGCGGATCGGTGGAATACGTGAATCCGATCACGGGATTCCAAGCGAATCGCTGGCCGGGAGACCTCCCCTGGGAAGCATTGGGCGAAGGCTGGGCCACTCCTTCCTCTCTTATCACCGTCAATAGCGACCAAGTCACTTTGACGGTCGCTGCTGCTACGCATGGAAAATCGGCTACAGTGTCTATGAGTCCCGCCACCCCCTGCTTGCGTCTTAGGAACCAGGTCCACGTAGGTCAGCCCGGCACCCCGGCATCCTTAACTTTTTCCCTCAGTCGGCAATCCCCGACGCTTACCATCCAGGGCACCATACCGGTCGGGACCACAGTAACCCATGTAATTGCCCCTCCCCGTCCTGGACTTGCGGCTGCCGAACAGTTCACTCAAGACTTGGCTCAGCTCAACATTACCGCATCGGGACCCATCAAAGCGATTGCGGGCACACCCCCAGCGAGTCACCTGATACACAATTTACCGGGAACCCCCGTGGGTGCTCTGATACAGGCTACGTTGGCCCGTTCATCCCTCGCATCCGCCGACCAATTGATTCACGCTCTGGGCGCCGCTCCCCAAAAACAAATCCGGGCCGTATTACGAGGTGCCCCTGTCAGTGTCAGCGACTGGACCGGCGGCGGACTGGGAAACTATCTAACCACTCTAGGGTTAGCGGACGCGCTGGCCAAGAGCTACAATAGTCCTCGCCAGGCTCCCCTCATCCGCGACCTGTCCTCAAGACTGTGGAGAACGGAAAGCCCCGAGCAGTATGACCTCGTAGGCTATGTTCACGTGCCGGGATATCCGGTACTGGCGGTGGTGCTGTTCGCTAGCGCCACCGCTTGGAATGGGCACTATGCACCCGCAATTTTGAGCCCGTAATCTTAATGGACAGTCACGGG
>JAJZXX010000081.1 GCA_021806205.1 Bacillota bacterium
AGGCTTGCATCGTCTACTAAGTCTGTATGAGTCGACACGTCTACGCTGGCAATGAACCGCTGTATACCGAACGGTACGTACAGTGGTGTGAGAGGGCGCGGGTTAGTCACCCGCCCCTACTCGATAACACCCGCTATTTTGAAGTGGTGGTGCAGTATGAAGACGTCGGCGACGTCAAACTGTACCTCTGTCGTTTCCCTTATCAGAAACAGTGGCGTGTGTTTCTGTCCACCGACACGTCGCTGTCCTTCCTGGCGATGATGGAAATCTACGCTACGCGCTGGACGATTGAAGTGTTTTTTGGCTCTTGCTCATCGAGTGTTCTTCAGGTTGTGGCGTGGTTTTTAGTGTGGGATAGGACAAGTGGGCAGGTGGTTCCGAAGCAATGCGCCGAGCCCTGGGTAAATATGAGCACCAACACCTAAGTAACCCCTGTTATGGAAAAATATCAACCGATGAACAAGAACCTGTTTTTTAAAGAGATGAAGCAGCATTTGCGACTCGGGCAGGCCCCCTCGCGGGATTTTGATGCGCAAATTGCCCACGTCACGACCTGCTGTATTCTCTATACCTTTCTCGTGTATTTCCGGAGGGTCAATGCCAACGAATCCTTAGGCGCGCTATTTGAAGGCATTGTGGCCGAATTGGCCGAGAAAAACTTGGCGCAACGACTGTGGGACTTGTTCGAAGAACTGCTCCAGGTGGTCATGACCGCAATCGCGAAATCGGGGTCCGTAGACCTGAAGCAATTCCAACAGTCATCGGAATATGCCGCGCTTAAACACCTGTTTGCGGAGTCATTTTTGGGCAATCAGTTTAGAAGCGTTCAATAAGTCCGCATAAATCGCCCCAATGGAATGGAGAAAAAGTGGCGGTTTTCAAGGGTTAGTGGGATGATCGGCCTCTAAAAACCCCGTATTGTGTGGGTGCGAAACTCAAGCAGATTGTTGTGGACCAGAGTTCATCCACAGACCTATCTTTAGGGATGCGCGTTTGATGTGCGTTGCAAACTTACAAGGTATCTCGGCAGTGATGTGGTTTCTTAAATGTGTCCGTAGTGGCGGCATGCGGCCGAGTGTCTGCGGATTCTTTGGGGTCAAGTTCGTGAACCCCACCAAGGATTCGCGTCTGAAAGTCACACGGTTGACTTTCCCCTTAGGGGAGTCTTGTATTATATCCCTGACAGAATTATGTTCAATCATTATCTCGGGGAGCTAGCCTTGATGACGCGCGAAAGCGCAGAGGGGAGGGATCGAACTGCAGTTATATACCATCGGTGCACTCTCGAAGCGTAGTGGAGTTCCCGTAAAGACGATTCGCTACTATAGCAATCAGGGATTGTTGCCACCGTCCGAAACCACACCGGCAGGTTACCGCAAGTATTCCGACCACGAACTGGTGCGCCTGTACCAGATTGTGGGACTACGTTGGCTGGGAGCATCTATCCATCAGATCCGAGCCCTTTTGCACCAGCAATTGCCGCTTCAAGACGTTTTGGATCTCCAACTGCACGCGGTCACGGAAGAATTGGCGGCGCTGGACGATCTCAAGCGCCGCGTGCTGGGAATGCAACACATACTAGCTGATGGAGATGACCCATCACGCGTCTTGGAACGTCTCGGTCAGGTGCTGCAAGCCACGCAACCTCAGCGCCGAGCTTGGTTCACTGAGTGGCTACGCCAACATCTCCCCGACGACGTATGGTCCACCGAGGATTTGGATCAGTTGGCACCCATTGGCCGGGCACTGTACTCCGGGCGCACCCACGGACTCTCCACCGTCGTCTTAGACGCCATGAAAGAGGGTCAGACCGTTCCTGAGGGATTGCCGGGCACCCCCCACGCCTGGGATTTGGCGACGGACGCGGAGAGCTGGGTCGATTGGCGCGAACAACAGCGACAGGCTTTTTTCGACCTCACCCACACCATAGACCGGGATCCAGCCGATCCGCGGGTGCAGACCGCGTTGACGGCGTGGGTCGGGACCTTTGGCCGGGTCACACCCAAGACCGTGGCCCAAATTCAAGCGGCCTGGAATTCGGACGCGGCCCAGCAATTGTCCCGGCTATTGTCTCAAAAGGCTGGCCGACAGCGCACGCAACAAGCCTTTCGCCATCTTAAGGCCGCGTTAGCGGTCTTGTCCGCCACCCTATCCGGATCGCCCGAGCCGGAAAATCCTCCGGACCCATGACCTCTGGACAGAGAATGGCGGTTGCGCGTTGCCGGACCAGCGACGCCTGGATACAAGACAAAACCGAGAAGGAGAGGGACGAATGAGTCGACCGATGCGTTTGGGGATCATCCGCGGTGTGGGATTCGCGGGGGGGCTTTTGATACTTGGGGGGACGCTCCGCCATGTATCCGCTCTATCCTATTTGGGCGGTGCGGTGGTGGTGACAATGTTTTTTGTGGCCCGCATGCGGATTCGGAATCACAAATGAGTGCCATGCATTCCGCTCGGGATGGCTTGGCCGTTCGCCTGGACGCAGTCACCTGCGTCTTTGGGGCGGTGACGGCGCTCCGCGATGTTACGTGTCATATGGAGGCCGGGACGATTTTTGGATTGGTGGGACCCAATGGGGCGGGGAAAAGCACCTGGGTGCGGGGGCTGTTAGGGCTCATTCAACCCGTGTCCGGACGGATTACGGTAGGATCCTATCAACCATTCGGCGCCCCTGGCACCGTTCGTCGCCAGTGCAGTGCGCTGCTGAGCCCGAGCGGGCTGTATGACCATCTCACTGCCGAAGAACACTTAGACTTGGTGGGGCGGATTTGGCACATGCCACGGGCCGACAGGGCTTTACGCGTGCAGGCTGTGCTCGAGCCGTTTGGACTGTGGTCCCGCCGGCGGGATAGCGTGTCCCAATGGAGTCAGGGCATGCGGCAACAACTGGCACTCGCGAAAACCCTGTTTGTGCCGACGCCGTTGTTGCTACTGGATGAACCGACAACCTGTTTGGACCCCGACGCCCGGCATCATGTGGTGCGACTCCTCAAAGAACACTGGGCCTGCTATCAACCGACCATCCTGGTCACCTCTCACGATCTGTCCTTTGTTGAAGATTTTTGCCAGGTCATCGGCATTTTGAACAAGGGGTGCCTTCTTGCGGTGGCACCTCCCGATGTCTTGCGCAATAGCCAGCATCATCCGGAAGCGATAGTTCGAGTAAGCCACGCGAGCGTCGACCTCCTGGAACGCTTGTCTCGGGCGGATTCCGTCATTCGTGTGACTAGTCGGGGGGACACTGCCGATATTGCGGTGCTCGTCCCCTGTGTGAATGATGTGTTGACCTGGGTGATGCAGAGCGGTGCGGATATTGACGACGTGAAAACGGCACCGACCATGGATGAATCGGTACGCCGGATTTTGGGAGGCCTCACCGAATGATGATATTAAATGACGTATGCACCGTGTATTGGAAAGAACACCGGGAGTGGGTGGCCGCGCAACGATCTACCAAGAGCCGATGGGTGACCGCAGGAGTGTTGGTGGCCATAGTCGGCGGCGTGTTGCCGTATCAATTGCACACCCTATGGACGACCTCTGTGGTCAGTATCCTGATCGCCATGTGGGTGATGTTTTTCCGGGTTACTAACACGATTGCCGATAGTATCGCTGGTGAGCGTGAGCGCCATACGCTGGAAGCGCTGGTCATCACTCCGTTGCCACCCCTTGCGATTGTCGCGGGGAAAATCGCGGCTGCCGTCAGAAATACCGGACCCACGATGCTGGTTGCGATGGGAGTGGGTCTGATCGCCAGCAATTGGACGCGCGGTGCTGCACCCTGGCACGTATACTCCCTTCCGGTTCTGATCGGCATAGTTTTAGACGGGGGTCTGGCTGGTCTCGTGGCCGGTGGTGTCGGGGTCTTGATATCGGCTCATAGCCGCACGGCCCGGCAGGCCCAACAAACCCTCAGCATCCTGTCGTTCCTGCTCTTGATCATCCCGTCTCTCTTCACTCACGCCCTGCATGTGTCATTGGACTCCTTTTTGATCCCGTCCCATCCGGGACGGCTAGTCGCCGTGCTTAGTCTAGGCTTGATTGCGGCCGCCGCCGGGTTGGTGGCGCTTATCTCACGCTGTGCTCGTTCGACGGGAATCCGCGTTTGATCGCCTTCGTACTCAGATGCTCTGGCTGTGGGTGTTCCGCGCACGGCTGAGCCCTGATATGGGACGAAGCCGATGGCATTCGTGTGGAGGGATGTCATGCGATAGCACGAGAGGCACGGACCCGTCGAGACCACGCAAATTCCAGCGATCCCGCAAATTCGTGGCTCGACCATATCCGTGGGACTCAGTGCTTTAGGCAACCGGAATAGAAATTCGCGGTGAATTGCGCAGATTGAGGCGCAACCAATTAAGGTGCATCTGATAGTGTTTGGGGAACCGCTTGTGTTGCACGCGCCGCGATCACTCGGCTCTAGGTCGGTTGCGGTGACCATGACGGGTCCGCTGCGGGCGTGACGGTGCCGAACTTGCTGGACTAGCCTACTTCTTGGCCGGCTAGACGTGCGTTTGGTGCCATTGAGGAGCCTAGATGGCGCCGATCGTCTAATAGTCATGGATATAGGCCCGGTCCTGAGAGGCTATGATGTCGGCGGCGGAGTGGGTTTCAACGCCGCGATCTCCTCCTGAAATCCGGCTTGTCTGGCGGGGTTGGCCTTGGCTGGCACAAGGTTACCCATGGCTTGGCCAATCTCGTGCGATAATGAGAGCCAGAGGAGAGGATAATCTTGGATAAAGGTATGATGCGGACGCTGTTAAACCAGTATGTGGAAGGTTGGATATCGAGTCGCATCGAACCGATGTTGAATACATTGACAAATGATTGTGTGATAACGGAATGTTACGGGCCAGTCTACAAAGGCCATGATCGAGTACGTCAGCGGATGGAGACGTGGTTTGCCTTCGGGGGTCGAGTCCTGCAATGGGACATTCTCTCATGCGTTGGGGGAAAGAATTCGGCGGCCCTAGAATGGATGTTTCGCTGTTGGTGGCAGGAATGCGAGTCCTCGTTTGACGGAGCGAGCATCGTATGGTTCGGCGATGAGAAAATCAAGGTATTGCGCGAGTGCACGACCACAGCCCCGCTCTATGAATGGCAAGGTGAATGGAAATCGTAGAGAGTGCGCCGGACCCACTTCCCGTAAAAGCTGTCATCACCATCAGTCTTGACACTGCCCAATGGTTTTACGGCTCGTTTGAAAAATCACCGGGGAGGGGTGGGCTTAAGCCCATGTATGTTTGACAAATGAGCGGCGGATTTGAAATGGTAGCGGGTCCGTAAACTACGCCAATAGATGAAGATTGAGGATGTCGATAACAAAAGAACCGTTCGGAGGTGCTCCGAATCAAATGTGTATGAGTCCATCAGAACGGTTGCGGCGTATGATTTTCACATCTTCGTTCGCGCACTGCCAGTCCTGCGTTGTACAAGGCAGGGATCGGTGTGGATTTGACGCCGGCCATGCTGCGATCCTTCGTGCGGCTGATAAGCCAGGATTTGGCTTTGCAGGGGTGGCCAGAGAGAAATCTCACGGGTGAGCTACCGAACGGTTCATATTCGGTTATCTCCCGCATGAATAGCATCAGACTCAGACAAATTCCGCTGCAGTCTAGGACTTTGAAGACGCATACACGATGCGTCGGTGACCCGCCAAAATCTACAAACCCGAATCGAGGTTTTTGGGCCGAAGGGGTTGACATAGGCCCATCGCCAATGGATGCAGCGCGTTGCAACAACTATTACCAGGTTTCCTAATTCGCATAGTCAATGCATCGGCCTGGCATTGGCAGGAGTTTGCCCGGATTGAGCAACTGGGTTGGGTCAAAGGCGTCTTTGATGGCGCGTTGAGCAGCCAACTCTTGTCGGTTAAACTGTGAGGCCATTTCACTAATTTTCTCTAAGCCGATGCCGTGTTCCCCCGTAATGCTGCCACCCCGGCTGATACAGTAGTCGAGGATGTCTGAACCCGCTTGTTTGACGCGTTCCACCTCGGATTTGTCGTGATTGTCATAGAGCAGCAATGGGTGTAAGTTGCCATCTCCGGCATGAAAAACATTGGCAATGCGGATCCCGTAGTCTTGCGAAATCGTGCGGATGGTTTTCAGAGCATCGGGGAGAACGTGACGCGGTATGACCCCATCTTGGACGTAATATCGGGGGGATATAAGCCCCATGGCACCAAAAGCAGTCTTTCGATTGGCCCACCATAGGTTGGTTTCGGTCGCGTTCTGGGCTTTAACCACTTGGCGCACCTGGCGCAATGCCAGTCGATGTAGGGTCTCTTGAGTCTCATGCTCGGTTAATCCTGGCTCGCCATCTAATTCAATAAGCAGGACGGCCGCCAGATCGGTGGGGTATCCCACGGGATAGGCGCCCCGTTCGACCGCCGAAATAGTTAAACCATCCATCATCTCCATAGCGGCGGGGATGATACCTGCGGCAATAATTTCCGACACGGCGTAACTGGCCTCATCAATATGGTCGAATAGGGCCAAGACGGTTGTACTGTCGATAGGCCGCTGAGTGATGCGCAGCCAGAGCCTGGTCGCTATGCCTAGGGTGCCTTCCGACCCAATCAGGAGGCCAAGCCAATCAGGGCCGTCAGGATCGGCCGTACTGTTGCCCAACCGCCTGAGGTTGCCATTGGCCAACACTATATCGGCCATGACGATGTGGTTGACCGTCACACCATATTTCAAGCAGTGGGGTCCCCCGGAATTTTCGGCAAAGTTTCCGCCGATGGTGCAGACTCTTTGCGAGGAGGGATCGGGTGCGTAAAAAAATCCTTCTGAAGCAACGGCGCGGCTAATGTCCTGATTGACGACGCCCGGGTCTACTTCGACGAGGCGATTTTCCCAATCAATATGATGAATTTGTCGCATCCGCGAAAAGTGCAAAACCACAGAACCGGCTACGGGAATGGCACCACCGGAAAGACTGGTCCCCGCCCCGCGTGCGACCACGGGCACGCCATGCCGACTCAGCACCTTCATCACGGCTTGTACTTCGGATGTAGATCCCGGCAAAATTACGGCGAGTGGGACTTCACGGCTGAGGGTATAGCCATCTTGCGCGTAAGTGGCCAAAGCCTCGGGTTGGGTGAGAACGTGGCGTTGGCCCACAATTTCTTCTATAGAAGTCATCCACTTAGGTTGCATCTGCCACGCCTCCCAGATAGCCGGCGGCCCGATAGGCGTCATAGGCCAAGTCGATCGGATGGCGAACCGTGACGGTGTTCCTCCCGTAATGACGCGTGCCCGCTTGAATTTGCAAAATGCAGCCGGGGTTGGCCGCCGCCACTATCTGGGTTTCTGGCGGTATGTCCGAGACTTTTTGCTGCGCCAAGGTGCGGCCCATAGACGGGTGAGTCAGATTGTACACCCCAGCCGATCCACAACACCGGGTGGAATTAGGCATTTCTCGAATCGAAAATCCGGCCCGTTCGAGCAATGCCCGGGTGGATTGATTCAAGTTTTGTGCCGTGTGATGGCAAGCATCGTGTACGGTAATGGTTGTGGATTGCTGGGTCAACTGGGCCAGAGGCCGTTCGGCTAGAGTTTGAATCACGTCTCTCACCGCACGACTAAAACTTATGGCACGGAAGTGCCATTCCGACCCGCTCTCAAAGAGAGTGGGGTACTCCTTCAAAGTCGTTCCGCAACCTGCCGCATTAACTACCACCTGCTGAGCACCTGTCGCCTCATACGCCTTAATGTTGGCTTTGGCCAACCGGCGAGTGGTGGCGGGATCCCCGCCATGCCGATGCAGCGCGCCACAACACACTTGATTCGACGGTACCGTCACCGTGTGCCCCGCGAGTCGCAACAGGGCTGCCGTGTGCTCATTGGACTGGTTATAAACGGCATCCATGATGCAACCGACAAACATCATGGTATCGGCATTGGGCATGTTGGTTGTGAGAGATTCCCGACTCAGACCAGGGAGAATGCTCGGGGGAAGGCCATCTAATACGTCACCGGTCGCAATTGACAGGAGTGATCCTAGCTTTGACAGGGCCCAGCGTCCTAAAGGATTCTGCCCGATGCGGATTAGACGTTGAAGCCGTTTTAGCCCTCGGGGCGAACCAACGGCCTGACTTAGCCCAAGCAGAAGTCTCCGATTAGCAGTCCCTAGGGGGACCGTGCTCCGCCATTCTTCCACCAAGTGACCGGTGGGAATGTTGGAAGGGCACGCAGACTCGCAGGCACGGCAATCCAGGCAGTCATCGAGCCACTGGGCCGCATCCCGGCTCTGAAAATTTGCGTTGGCAGCCCAATTGTTGAGCAATACCAATCGGCCCCGGGGCGATTCCATTTCCAATCCGGTGGCCTCGTAGGTGGGACAGGCCGTTAGACACAGGCCGCAATGGACGCACTGGTCGACATTCATAACGTCACCTCCAAAAATCTACCAAGCAACCGTCCGGATCGTATTGTTTCTTGACGGTGTCCCACAGAGGATCGATGTGGTCCGTGGCAGCCATTCCTTTATGAGCCGACCGGAGGACCCGGCCATGACCGCCCAAATCATGGATCTGGTGCTCTAAGCCCGGCCAAAGATCGTCCTTGAGACTTCCGAAGAACCGACCGCTTAGGCAATCCATTTGAACGGGTTGAAAATCAGGCCAAATATGGCATAAATCAAATATGCGGGTGCGGGGTACCGCACCCTGAACGAGCATGCCGTCGGGATCGGTAATAAGGCTGGGGAGTGCGGAGTGAGATGGTTCCCCGAGTTGATCGACGAGAGACTGCGCTAGCGCTGGACCGTGTGAGGCTATCACAATTTGGGCTTCAGCGGGGGCGCTTTGCATGATGGCCAAGACACGAAAATCCGGGGTGAGCGACTGCAGGCGGTGTACTTCCCGGGATAGCTCTTCGGATCGGCACGGGAGAGCCCAAATCCATTCGTGGTATGGCCGCGGACTCACTTTGAGCGTAACCTCGGTGATGACCCCGAGGGATCCGCGCGTACCGGAAAAGAGGCGGGTCAAATTATACCCGGCGACGCTTTTGACCACCTTGGACCCGATAAAAATGGGCCCAAATGCCGGAGTGACTACGCGCATCCCGAGTACGCGGTCTCTTAGGGGTCCATAGCTCTGACAATACCAGCCATTTAAACCGACGGCGATGGCGCCCCCGAGGGAGTCGTCGCCCGCATCCACGGGTTCGAGAGGGACCCATTGGCGGTGTTTTTCTAAGAGGGCATTAAGCTGGCTCAAGCGTATACCCGCCCCCACCGTCACCACCAGATCTTCCGGAGAGTATCCGGTTACGTCGCGAAATACGTCAACATTCAACGATCTCCCGGAAGACCCGAGCGATCGCAAACCTGCCCCCTGGGGTGAGTGACGGTGTCCGCCTACCATCGCCCTGTGGAGTTCCTGTTCGGCTAGCGTCCAATCGGTTTTTGAGGTCATGAGCCATCCCCCCGGGCACCCTACTATATGATTCGCTCTTGACCCAAGAAGTCCTGTTGGTTTGGCCTCACTCCGACTATTTTAGTGTAGGTTGTACGCCTGGTTTGAAGAGTAGGGATAGGCTATTCTAATCGAGATCGCGAGATCGGCGATCAGATCATTATTTGATATGGCCCTTAGGGTCCAACATGCAGGGGGCCTGTTTACCCTATAACGATAGGTGCCAGGAGCAATTTAAAATGTGGTTTATGGCTACTTACATGTTTTGCGCAAGTGCGGGTGGGGACAGGGTTTATGGGCTTTGCCGGTTGACAAAATGGTTGCGGACGGCGCAATGGGCGGGTTCCATCGCAAATCCTGGAGTTCTACGCACGGATAGCTTTGATCGGTTAGGGGTTAGTACCTCCAAAGCGCACCAGTCCTAGCTGATGGGCAACAATCACCGCTTGGGTTCGGTCATATACGGCTAGTTTTCCCAAAATGTGGCTTACATGCACCTTTACGGTTTTTTCGCTGATCACCAATCGTGTCGCAATCTCCTTGTTGGATAATCCAGTGGCCATTTGCTCCAAGACGGCCCGTTCACGGCCCGTCAAAGATTCTATGGAGTGAGGCGATGCATTTGTGGGCGAATCCCACACCGAGTGCCCCTGATATATCCACTGGACGGCTCGCAAGAGGTCGTCCGGCTGAACCGTTTTGTCGAGGTACCCGGCTGCTCCCTGGTTGCGTAAATAGGTAAGCTGGTGGGGGTCGCGATATGAGGTGAGAATGATCACCTTTATACCGGGAAAGCGAGAACGAATCGCTTCAAAGGTTAAAACCCCATCCATTCCGTCCAAAAGGACCAGGTCTAACAACACCACGTCACATGCGGTATGATCTAACTCAGTGAGGGCATCTTCCCCGGTTGCACTCTCAAAAGCAATGACGATGTCTTGGGCAGCCTCAAAAAAGGTGCGCAGCCCTTCGCGGACGACGGGATGATCGTCGATCAGGCCGAGTCGAATCGAGTTACTCATGGATTGTCAATTCCCTTGACACCGTCAAAGAGACCTTGGTTCCCCGGTTCACGTGGCTTATGATGCGAAATCCAATCCCGATGGCCGAGGCCCGATCCCGCATGGTGTTGAGGCCATATCCACTGAGTACGCCAGCGGGGTCAAACCCCGGACCGCGGTCCGCCACCCCTATTTGGATCGCCTGGAGCGATTGGAAGAGGGTGACGCGGATGGGTGCAGAGCCTGTATGTTTGATCGCGTTTTGTAAGGCTTCGTCGACGATGCGCAATACGGCATCCTGAGCTCTTGGGGACAGGATAATCTGGGCGTCGGGAATGGCCCAGGTGAGCCGTTCGCCCACGGCGTCTTTAAGGCGGACGAGCCGGTGGCGCATCTCCACCGGCAAAGGAACATTATCCGGACGCACCGCCTCGATGAGCCGCCGCATTTCAAGTTGGCTTTGCCCGATGACGGACTGGAGCCGGTTTAGTCGCGTTTCGGTGATTTTGTCGGAAAAATCCTCCCGATGTTGACGGATGGTGTGTGCGAGCAGTTGGGCTGAAAATAGGTGTTGACTGACCGAATCATGCAAATCCGCCGCGATTTGCCGCCTCTCGGCCCAACGGGCGGCGTCCAGGGCTTGTTGATACAGATCGATGTGTTCGATGAGGGCCGTTAGGTACCACGCAAAGGCGGTCAGGATTTCTTCGTCGATGGGACCAAAGGCATTGCTGTTGCGCGACTCGATGCGCAGTGTCATGGGGAAATGAGGGATCGGGGCCGCTAGAGCCGAGCAGGCGTCATGGAGGATTAGCCGTTCGGATTCCGGCAACAAAGGAATATGGTGGTCTCGATAGGAGTATTCGGACTCGAGGTGGGCATCACGCTGCACTTGGTGAACCACCTGGCCGTTTTCGTAAATCGCCACACCCTCAAAGCCCATGTGCCCCTGAAATCCGTCAATGGCTTGGTTAAACAACTGTCGCCGGTCGGTGACCGCCATCAGAGTTCGGGCCAACTCCCCGAGCGATTCCAACTGTTGATTGCGTCGACGCATATCGCCCAATAACGACGCCCGATCCATGGTGACGGCGACGTGATAACCGATCGCCCGTAATAGATCCAGGGCCGGTTTGGTGAAGACGGTGGTTCCCTGCGCCGCCAGATTGAGAATTCCCAGGGGGCGTCCGTTCATTTTCAAGGGGATTGACGCATGGAAATTTAGTCCCGCCTTGTCACCCAACGCATTCTTGAGCCGGCTACAGCGCACGATATTGATGGCGCTGGCTAGCCGTCCTTTGACCATTCGTTCTTGGCATTCGCACCAACCGGACTTGAGTGCTTCTGCCTGGTTTTGTTCTAAAGCCGGTGGAAGTCCGCTGGCGCCCACTTCCACAAAAGTGGACCGCCCGGGGTCAAACCGAAAGGCCCAAGCGGTTTTTAGCCCTAACACTTGGCTTAGCCGCGGCAAAATGGCGGACATGGCCTGGGACACGTCATTAGCTTCATTCAAGGATTCTGCCAGATCCTTTAACAGCGCCACTTCTTCGGATTCCGACAACAGCGACTTTTGAGTGGGCATTCTAACCTCCTCGTGTCTCGACCTAGCGAATCAAAGTATATCCCCAAATTCGTGCCAATGATAACCCCTGGCGCTGGCTTCTCGATAAGCTGTGCGCACGGCCTCGACACCGACAAAAGCGTACAGCAACCACAGGTGGCTCGTAAAGTTATCGTGAAGCCCGGTTACATGTTGAGGGTTGCGCCTTGGAAGCTCAAGGGGCACATGCCGCCTGAAATGGCGGCCCGGGTAAAGCCTAGCCAGCGGCCCGGTACCGAGTCTTGCTGTTTTTGCCATGCTTATTTGGCTATAAGTTACCAAAATTGCCTGTCCATCAATTGCTTGATATGATGACCACAATCGATCGAGCTAAGGCACGGCGATCGAACGG
>JAJZXX010000207.1 GCA_021806205.1 Bacillota bacterium
AGCGTATCTTCCGGACCAATTTGTGCTCTGTGTAGGATCCGCCCATCATCGCGGCGTTTGTCCCCGTCGCATTGCGCCACCTCCTCCGAGCTGGCCATTGTCATGGTCGCAAGCTTGGCATCTTCTTATGAACCGTCTATAACCCCCACGAGATTTGCTTTGCTATGGATACTTCTTTGTCTAACATTACCCAAGACAAGACGGCACTGGAAGTTTTCTGGGTTGGCGTGAAGGAACAGGGATGAACTGTACTTCTTTCATTCGGAGGACTCTGATTTTCTCGACGGGAGTTCCTCTTTAGATGAGACAATCCCCAGCCAGGATGGATGTATGGCAAGGAGTCACGGCCCGATTTTCGATGACCGCATCGCTTGTTGAAGCGAACTCACGGCGAAACCATAGTGTTTCGCCGCTTTCCGGTAGCTCAGGCTGCCGAACTGCACGGCTTGGATTGCCTGAGTCAACTGCCGGGCTCGTTTGGGGTCATCCATAATCCGGGGACGACCCAAGGCTTTGCCTTCGCGTTTGGCCCGGTCCATGCGCCACACCAGGATCACGTCGATCTTATGGAGCCGGGCATCGTCCATCAGACGGTGCCCGGCTATCCGGTGGTTCAGGTCCGTGGTGGGGGCGTGATCCACATATTCGCTGACGACAATTCCCTCCTGGTTTTGCGCATACTCGCGCAAGGGCAGGAGCTGGGTTTCCGGGTTTTGGTCTTTGTCTCGGGTAGAAACGCGAGCATAGAGGGCGAGACGCATAGTACTCATCCTTTCTCCGAGGTGTTGGCGTTAATTCTGCGATTATGGCGTGGTAGCAAAAATGCTACCGGTTGCAAATTTGCACCGGTTCTCTTAGTCGGGATTCAGCGTGAGAATCATTACGGAGTTAATTCTGTAAAATTTACAGAATTAACCGAGGCGGTAGGCATCAGTCTCGAAACCATCTATCAACTCAGAGAGGCCATGCGCCCCTGCCAGCCAAACCGTCCCCATACAGCCTCGCGATGGCATCTTAGGACGTTCACGTGACCAATTAATTTAGCCGTCTCGGTGCTTGGGAATTGTGGGAAGTAATTGGGCCATTACTTATCTTCGCATTAAGTGAGGCCCCCGCGAGGACTTACACGGGGGATCGGCCAGGGCAGCCAAGCGTTCCGCATCCTCCTCGCCTTGTACCAAGGCCTGGAGCATGACCCGTCCCGAGATGCCTTCGGACTGTGCTACGTCTTTTGGACGGTAACAGTTACTCTTCCTCTTCCTCGTCCCCATCCATCCCCATTTCCACCCAGTGTGTCGCAATAAGGCGTCGGTCACCGAGTTTTTTCACAAATTTCTGCGGGATTTGTCCGGTGCGGATCAAATCGTACAACAGTCCCGGGCTTACTCCCAGTAGGGCTCCAGCTTGTTTGACCGACATCCACAGAGGTTTGTCAAAATATGGTGGTAAATCCGTGGCCATCGAAATCGCCTCCTCATAAGCAAATTTTTCATCCCGTCACGAGACAAAAAATCCCTGAGCGAGGTCAGGGATGGTAGGACAAATGGGGAATTAGATGACAATCCCCAGGTGCGGAGCCAGAAGGATCAGGAGTCCCCAAGCCGGCAGAGCCAGGCCCCAGAGAGCAATTCCCAGCGGAATATCAGGTGGAATTTTGCGTCGCCACAGCCAGATCACGCCGACGCCGAATGCGGTGAGGCCATAACTTAGGGCAATGATGATGACGGCTGGCACCAATCCAAAGACGAGCCCAAAACATCCGAACGTCGCCACATCGCCCAGTCCCAATGTTTCTCCCCACCAGAGTCCCATGCCGATGATCACCAGGAGCACACTGCCGCCGACATGCCACAGCATAACCGTACCCCCGGTGCCCCCACTATGCGTCATCGTGACGGCAATCAATCCCGTCACGGTGGCCAAAATCGTTGCGGAGTACGGCAACAGGCGAGTGCGAGCATCTTGGATGGCCTGATAGACAGCGAGGCCACACCACATAATCGTCATGATGATTAACAACATAGGAGCCTGCCTTTCTTGCTACCCTTTGCCTAATCGCAATCGGCATGAAAAAAGCCCCCACCTAAAGGACAGGGAATATTAACTTCGGCTATTTTGACCGAAGTTAATTCTGTAAAATTTACAGAATTAACCCAGGCAGTCGGGCTGGGCGCTACTACTCGGCCACTGTCCATCCTCACCCAGTCCGCAAAACAAAATCACGGAACATTGGATGATATAAGGTGTAGTGGCCCTTTGCGGGGTACTGGACGGAACTATGGTTCGTCATCGAGACGAGCATCAAAAAAAGCCCTGATCGGGCTGGCCGTCAGAGGTACTCGGATTGATGTCAACAACAGTCAAAAGCGGGGTTCAGTCATACAGCCCCCCGCGACCTCTAAGGGCGCCACGTCTGAGGAGTACCCTCGATCCCCCAATGATCCGTAGATCACCCGGCGTTTTAACACTCCCTGGCAAGAAGTCCTCTGCCTCTAAGTGAAACGAAGGCAGGGGATGAATTGCCAGTTGTTATTGTGACGCACTAACTGCAACTCTCGCAGACTGACTTGCTTGTACCCTTTATCCGGAAGCGTGATGTATGCGTCATAGATGTCTTTGATGTAGGCAGCCGATCCCGTGAATCCGGTGATAAACCCCACTTTGCCAAACACACGGACCATATCGTTCAGAAAGAATCCGCCTGCTTGCTTCGTGTTCTTTTTGTTCCGCTTGGCCGTGCGATTCTTTGTCGTACGGCCCTTCCGGGCTGTGGCTTCATGCAACGAGCGTTTTTTCTTGCGAAACTGACGAATCAAAAACGCATCATCAGGCTGTCGTGTGATGGTTGTGATGCCGGTAATGGCAATGGCATCATTCGCGTGCGTTTTGGGTAACCCCAGCGCTTTGCGATGGGGCGTGGTAATAGATCCATACGTGATATGCGCATCCGGATATTTGGCGAAAATACGGTGGCGTTGCACATTCATGAAGGCGGTTGCCTTGTATCGCGGCACCCGCTTTTTTCTTTGCATCCACTGCCACAATACCCCACCGGGTTGATGGTTGGCGTGCGTGTGGCATTCGGTACACACGGTAATCAGGTTATCAGCCCGGTCGCTGCCCCCGTGCGAGCGATAGAGGATGTGATGCGTGTGCAGAATCTTTCCGTTCTTCTTTTTGCAGACTTGGCAGGTGTACTGATCCCGCGCGAAAACGAAATAACGGACATCATAGTAGCCCCAAGCGGGGCCCTGCTGATAGTCTGCTCCTTGGATCGCGGGGTTCATCATCTTTTGCACATCAAACTTGCCCACTTCGATAGAGAGATGGGGATGAGGTAACAATGAGACAAATGTGTCGATCCACCCCATCGTATTGGCGATCCGGCTCTGGATGCTGGGTGGCAACCATCCTTCGGGGCGGGGAGACGTAAACGCCCGCTTGGTTTTGATCCACTTCTTTTTCTTCGTACTGTATACATGCTTGGTGTGATACGTAAACTTAGACCGGCGATAGCGCGTTTTGCGGTTTCTTCGACCACGACGCAGGGTGCGCCGCACTGTCAATAATTCAGAAACATCATCGCGTAACGTGATTTCGCCTTGGGCCAGCACGCGGGTTTCCGATACGATTGCCATCCCGACATGTTTGGCCCCTACATCGATGCCAAACGTGAGGGGTTGTTTATAGCCAGCACTCCCATACAACAGTTGAATCGCAAAAGGCTGGCGTGAGATGATTTTGGCTTTACGGGTTTGCAACAACTTTCTTGCGGTTCTGGGAGAGCACGGCATAAGCGGCTCCCCATGTTGATTGATTACGAACACTATCATAGAGTGTTTCTCCTTTCGGAGTGGTTTCCCTTCGTCAAGGTTGAGACCGCTTCGTACACCAGGTTGACCGTTCCTACCCATCAGAACTGTTACAGAGCCTGAACGACAAAACGTGCTAGGGGTAATCACACGAAGCCGTATTGACGATCTCAACGGAGCAAAAAACTAAGACTAGACAACGAGGCTTTTTCAAGCCCCCACGTCAAACGCCATCAGGCGTTACGTGGGGGGTCGTTGACGTTCTGTTGTTGTCAACGATAAGTTGCTGTGGAACGGCCGGGGAATCGGCATAGCCATGTCACCGTAAAGCCCTTGAGTTCTTAAGGGCATAATCTTCGGCTCTGCAGTGAAAAGGTGAGACACTTTCTATGGGCTAATCGTAATGACATTTTCATGCCCCCGAATCACCCGCATCCGGCCTAATTCCATCCCGAGGGCTCCAGCCAAACCGGGAGGCAATCCTTCTTGTTGCAACACACAATTCAAGTCGGCGGTATGTCCATAGACTGCTGCGATCAGTTGAGCTAACGTTTGGGGCCGTTCACGTCCTATCGGCATCGGCTCATCTTTGCGCCATCCACGTTTGCTCAGTTGCACGAATAAATCAGTTTTTCGTCGATCATTAATAATATCTAAGTCATGAGCCCGGCGAATCAATGCGGCCAGAGACACTCGCCACCGCGCCTTCAAATCCAACAGGTGTGAAAGGGTGACCGGAGACACGATTTCCTCCTGCATCACCGACTCGGGCAACAACAGTTCGGCGGCAAATGTCTCGGCCTGATCCTCGATTTCATTGACACTGCCTCGAATAGCCCCATGAAGCACCAGATGTCCCAGTTCGTGCGCTAATGTCCAGCGTTCGCGATCTCCCGATCCGCTGGCATTGATGCCGATTATGGGGCGTGGTGAAGGCAGTCCGGCCCACAAAGAAAACCCTTCTAAATCGTTTAACTCCCGATCAATTTCAAAAATAGGGACTCCTAAGGTCTCGATTTTCCCCGCCAAATTGATCAGGGGTTCGTTCGGTGACAGACCCAGGGCGGAGCGTGTCACGTCGGCGGCGGCCACCGGTTCTTCCTCATTCATGATGGGCAACCGTACAGGCCATCGCTTAACTTTCCGCAACAGACTCCGTGTCAGTTCCCATCCTAATCGCGCAGTACTATAGGTACGACCCACTTCTGCCGCGGAAGTACGCTTTCTGCGACGGAACACGAGTGATCCTTCTGGAAAGGCATCCAGTGGCACATCTTGAAAAAACGCAGGCGGGAATCCAGTGGCTTCGGCTATCGCGGCAATAATATTGGCTGAAGCGTGATGACGCCCACTTTCCAAATAGGCTACCGTACCCTGCTGAAGTCCAATGTGCGCAGCCAATGTCTTTTGCGGCATTTCCACAAACTCCCGTGCTAAGCGAATCCGATCACCGACCATCCTGCATCATCCTTGCTTGTCATCCATTTCTTCATCTTCATTCGATTCAAAGTGCAAGTCGATTGACTCGTTTTCTGCAGAGTCTAGAACTGCCGTTTCTGACGATCCCGTGGGCAGAGAAATATCCCAGTGCCAATCCAACACAAAGCGCCCCTCTTGACTCACCGGCGGGCCAATTTGAAGGAATCTGAGATGCCACTCGGTATCAACATCCCACAAAATCGCCAAATTCAGTACCGTTGACAACTCGGTATCCCAAAATTTGAGTTGAGTACAAAACGCTTCTTTAGTAGATGACGAAGCCAATCGGGTCACATCGTCATCGTCCGTCTTCCACATCCGCATATGATATCCGTTATACCAAAAAGATACCCCGCTCATTCCCAGTTCTTCAATCGTACCTACGTTGAGCAAAGCCCCCTCAGTCCGTAGCGTTTGGAGAAAAGACCAACGGACGATATGAGATGCCAGAGCACTATCGACTGGAGCCCTTTGACCCAAAAAATACTCCCTGGCTGCCGCACATCCTGCATCAATATAGCGATACAAAGACGGAAGGAGAGGTGATAAATCCTCCTGTACACGTTTTTGCTGTGCCGTGGTTTCCACCTGAAACCTCCTAGCCATGTAATTTTGTGCCTATAATATCACATAAATGATGGCTAAGTCAGGATCACTGGTGGCAAGACAAAACGAACTATCGTGTTAATTCTGGGCACTGACCCACCATCGTCGTTTCCGCACCCCCCGGGCATTGGGCGGATCATAGGTGACCGCCAGCAATCCCGCTTGGGTTAACCGCTGTATCCAATGCCAAGCCGTACCGCGTCCGACTCCGAAGGTCGCCACCATGACATCCACTGTCACCGGCATCCCGGGTGGCCACTGTCGGACCCGTTGCTGCACGGTCGCCCACGATGTCGCATGATGATGTGCCGGGGCTGCCCCCACTGAGGTAATCGGCGGGGGATTGCGCTTCCGGGGAACAAAGGCCGGAGATGACGATGGCGAATGCCAGAACCGCCGCCACAACATACGCCATGTGGGAATTTCGAAATCCGTCATGGTCATCCCCTCCGTTCGCTATAAAGATATTATGCCAGAAGGTGGAAGATTGGGGAAGGTCAGTAGCATTAGCGGCTCAGAGACAGTCATCTGGCATGATGCCCTCCCTTTTGTTGCAAAAACCCCAGCCGCTGCCGGTCCCCACTTGTCATTGATCCACTCCCATTGAGAATCGGCAATTTCTTCATGAAGCAACGAGGAGGCCCAGGCGATCTGGTCGTCATCGGTCATAAGAATCTTCGGAGTCCGGACTTCTCGTACATCATCTTTTTCTGCAATCGAGCCGGTAATACCCACCGTGTCCATAGTCCCATTGCGCTTGGTTTACTGCAGATTGGAATGCCTCAGACAAGGTTGATCCGGATTGCCGGACCATAAACGATTGGGCACCCATCATTTCATCTCCTTGGCTAACGAACATACGAAGTCGGTAACGTGGTATCCCACTTATCCCACTGCAAGGCAATGCCTTCTCATTGTGCTATGCGTTCGCATCGGGGCAAAGATGGGAGCCCGAGCGCTCGATCCTGCTCTTGTCTTGACGCCACCATGCTACCATGAGCAAGAGCATGTCTACTTGCAATGCCGAGCACCACAGGCAAATTTGTCCCAGAGCCCATTCGTGCCCGACAGCCCACACGATGCCACCCATGCCTAATGGCATCCACAACCAAGATCGTAGTTTGCGAGGCAGAACTCTCGCTACCATAATCCACATGACGCCCCAAAGAGCTAGCGGCAACGGTCCCAACATGCTCCCTGCTGAATGCAACACGGCTACACAATTAATGACCGCAGTTACCGGGCAGGCCACCGGAGCCGATGCATAATGCACGAGCGTTAAATAAAACCCGATGAGGATTCCCAAAATTGTCCACACAGAGCGCATCCGGCTGATCATGACCATGTGATCTCGCCTCATTCCCTCATATGTAGCATAATGCCACGCCCCTATGATCTTGTGGCATGGCATTATGTGGAATTCGATCCCTCAACCAATTCCTCGGCACGACCTCAATCCGTTTCCGTGCGTCCCATCAACATATAATTTACGGCATAGGATACGAATAATCAATCACAGACGAGATGTGCTGGGGAAACCTGATTCGTTGCATGACGACCACCTTACTATCGGCCATGCCCTGTCACAGTGCTGAGCCACACAAAGAGGGTCATGCTCGCAACAGTATAATCTTTCAGCCCTTTTCTTCAGGTTGGCGCAACAAATCACTGAGTTCCTCCCGCTTTACCGTCATTTGCACGCCGTTTTCCAGCCACTTCACACCGACTTCTCCCTGTTCCCATTCCCGACCCCCGACAATCACGACCACACCGCTCTGCCGTCCCGCATCCCGCAATTGGGCTTTAAGGCTCCGGTTCATCAAATCAGATTCTGCAGCAAAGCCTTTACGACGCAACTCTTCTGCGAGCACCAAGGAAGGCGCTTCAAACCCCGGCAGATGGGCCACATAAATCCGGGACATAAGGGGGAGATCGAAATTTTCTTCCATAGCCGATAATATGCGTTCAATTCCCATGCCGAAGCCCACCGCCGGGGTGGATTTGGGTCCATCCAAAGTCGTAGCTAGCCCATCATACCGCCCACCACCAAATAAGGCTACCTGAGATCCCATACTGGGATGGTTGATTTCAAAGACGGTTCGGTTATAGTAGTCCAGGCCTCTGACCAAAAAGGGCTCTCGCGATACTTGCCGTCCGCAAGATGTCAAAAGCTGTGTTAAGTCTCTATAATGAGTCGCACAGTCTTCACACCAAAAAGCCGCGATGTCGGGAGCGCGTTCTCGAATCGCCACATCAATTTTGCAATCTAGCAAGCGAAGTGGATTAGTATTCATGCGCTTTTGACAATCCTGACACAACTGATCGTGCCGTTGCTGATAATAAAGAATGAGCGCTTCCCTATAAGCGGGCCGGCACTCGGAACATCCGATGGAATTCAGCCGTATCACTGGATCAGCAAGTCCTATTTGTTCAACCACAGCACAGGCCAATAAAATCACTTCGGCGTCGGCTTCAGGCTGAACCGAACCATATAATTCCGCGCCAAATTGTGTGTGTTGACGGTAGCGCATCGCTGACGGGCGCTCCCGGCGAAACATTGGCCCGTAATAACACATTCTCACCGGCTGCGGCTGGTTGTACATGCCGTTTTCGACATATGCCCTAGCAATCGCCGCGGTTCCTTCGGGACGCAAGGTCAAGTCCACGCCTCCATTGTCAGTAAATGAATATCTTTCATGTTGAACAATGTCCGTGGATTCGCCTACCCGTAAAAACACCGGAGTTTGCTCGAATACCGGGGTTTCGACCAGTAGATACCCGAATCTTTGGGCGCAATCGAGGGCAATGTGCCGGATTTGTTCCATTTTTTGAGACACCGGCGGCAAAACGTCCTGGGTACCCCGGGGCTTTTGAAATTCTGCACACATGAATTGCCAAACTCCTTTCTAATGTTTGCCGATCCTCCGTTCTGCTATTCAGCCTAATCGTCGAAACAAAACAAGGCTCCCCACACAGCTCTAGGGAGAGCCTTGTCGTAACACGATATTTTTAGTCGCCGTTGACGTTCGTAAACCGTTCGACCGGGTAAGGGCACTGCGTAGCATTATACTGTTCTTGATACGTTGTCCCTATCGGTGTTTCGGTGGTGACACAGGTTTGATTCGATCCTGACCCTTTGCACGTATTGGTCACTCGGGTCTTGATGGTTTTCTCAATCGCCCATCCTGGCCCCGGCAACAGGGTATTCGGTTGCGCTCCGCCTTGTTTGACCCAGTTGTCATTGGTGGGAGGCTGAATCGTCTGCCCTCGATACGTGGTCAATGCCGGATTCGGCATACAGGCGCTCAGAACCTGGTTGGTAATTTCATGCGTGGTCACCGTAACATTCGGTATACAGGTTGTGCTAGAGTGCGGCACTTGTACCGAGGTACACGATTGCGCTCCCGTAGCCACATCCCGCCAGGACGTGATGGGTCTAGTTACATAGGCCGTATACGTGTAATCTTGCGGGACCGTGCGCCATTGAGTGACCGTCTGCTCTTGATATGTCGTGTGGGAAGCCCATCCGCCATTGCAGGCACGAATGGGATACCAACCAATGCCGGGAAGGTAGTTCCAATTGTCATAGCAATTCATCTGGGTATCCCAGTAATACGATGTGATAGGAACGTCTTCTGTGACAGTATACGGTTCTGTTACGTACCGTACTCCCTCTTCAGTAACGGGGACACTTTCGTATGTCGTCACCAACTCCCGTTCCGTGATCGGGGTGCAATCTTGCTGAGTCGTATAGGTTGTTGTCGTGTGTTGATGTTCCCCAGCGGGACAAGCTGCAGACTGCGTAGACGTTGTTGTGGGTGACGTAGACGTTGGGGGAGGCGTGTACGTTGTGGTAGACGGTGTATAGGTCGGTTGTGTCGTTGTGGTAGGCGGTGTAGACGTCGGTTGGGTTTGACTCCCACTCACGCAAGCAACCTGACTCGTGCTCGTGACTGCGCCTGTATTGACATTATGCGAGTACTCGGTTTGCGAGCCGTTCACACACGCTGAAAACGTCCATTGCGCGTAAGTCCCTGCGCTATCCGTCCCGGTTCCTTGACAGACCCCGTCCCCGTTGATTTGTTGTTCTCCTGCGGGGCACCCCTGCCCGGCCTGCGTGCAATAGGATTTGCCCGTACTAGCATTGTATGCCGTGACACCGCCAGTCTGCGAGGCACACCCATTATACGTATACGATCCGGTTTCGTTCGAGACAGTATTATTAAAGCCGGATGTCGTGTTACTAATGTTTTGGGATAGGGGATCTTGATATCCCGAAGGGGGCTTCCAGCTATCGCCAGATGTGGCCGATGAGTTGTTCGAAGACGTGCCGCTCGTACTGGTCGATGCCGTGCTGGAAGCCCCGGTACCCGAGCCCCATGAACTCGAACTCGATGTGCTCGTATTAGAACTCGGTGAACTTGAACTTGACTGTGACCAATGGCATAGAGCCTCGGTAGAACACTGCGCACCACTAGCATTACCGGAATGGCAATCATGACTTTGCCCGCCATAGACATTACACCAAGTGGCTGTCCCGCACCCACTGCATCCTTCATTTTGCCAAGCCGCTTCGACAGGATGGGATATCATCAGAGTACCCGCCACAATAGGCACAGCCAATAGCAATAATGCCCCGACGAAATGGTGCCGTAATGTGTGATCGCGCGGAGGACGCATCCTTCGCGGCGATTTTGTGTGCATAACCAACCCTCCGTTTCCTAGTGAATTCCTATCCAATACTCGGCAATTAGCCTGTGATTACTTGGACGGAGTTCCCAAAGTATTCGCTACGGCATGAATCGTGATCTGTTCAGCCCACCATTGCCACCGACCATGACTGTGAGTCAGCCCCATAATGGCTCCCCCGGTTTGTATCACTGAGCGCACCGTGGTCTTGCCACCGGGCCGGGGAACCACCCCGATTTCGTTGAGGATGACCGGCACCCGCAGCAAGATCACGGCAGTAGGAGCCCCGGGGATCTGATGCGTCACGGGATAAACTCGGACGGAAGGACCGTGTGGATACGGTTTCGGTGTCGCCTGAATGCGGAGAATCCAGTGCGGTGCGGCAAATTTGCCCGTCGGTCCGGTGTAGAGGGCCTGTTCTAATGCCCAGAATTTCGGGGCCGTAGCGGGGCCGGCATTCAGCACACCTTTTAGCGGATCATTGCCCACCAGTGTCGTGAGATCTTGAGCAGCTTGGTGCAATCCGGCCTGCCACACTGTCGGGGGAATTCCCGTCGCACCCAATTGACGACTGGCATCGATGATGTATGCAGCGTTTTGCTTCCAGACGGTGCGAATCCCCGTAATCTGATCACCGGGAGCAATCCCCCGAATCTGCGTCTCTTGTGGAGTCAGTCCCATGTCTTGCGGGAGAATCTGCCCATGACTGCTTTTGAGGACCGGGTGCTGTCGGATGAGCCGATTAAGAAATTGCTGATAGGCCCGTTGATTCGCCTGTATCATGGCGGTCATGGGCGATACGGATGGTGAGGGAGATCGATGGCCCGCCCGCCACACTCCTCCGATGATGCCCAGGGCCACGAGTCCGATGGATATGGTCCAATACTTCCAGCGCATGTCGATTGCCTCCTTGTTCTCTCTCCATCACCAGGGTCCCAAAAACCCCAGGGGAAACCCCTGGGGTCAAGTGTCGTTATTCGTCTAGAGGGAAGGCTATTAGGAGGCAGGCCAGATGATGGGGCTGGAAATCATCTTATTTTTAAATCCACCAAATCCCCACTGCAAGCCGCCAGACACTAAGGGATCGCGAAACAGGTCCACGGTCACTTGAGCCTGCATCGTCGTAACTTCTACATTGTTCGGGTCTCCTGGCTGTTGATAGTTCATCACTTCGGTGTACGTCATGGGCACGGTCAGATCCACAATGCGTTGGGGCAAGTTTGCAGGTACTGAGTATTGCGGCTTCGCTACGCTCATGGTCGGATACGTGGTCGTCTTTTGAATCATGACCGATTGGTTATACGCATAATTGTGAGTCGTTTCCATGCTGTATCCACCCCAATAATCGTTTAAAAGGTTCTGAACGGCTGGTGCTACCTGGGTTCCGGGAGCAGGGAGCGGCGAGAGAAGGCCAGGTTCCATGACAGATGTTAATGTGGCTGGGTCGTTGCCAAAATAGTCCATCAATGCGCGTCCGGCCATGTGCATGCCGGCCTCCAGCACTTGTGGCGTCACGGTCACGCCGTGCGACTGGGCAATGACTTGGGCCTTGGTGAGCAAATCGGGATTCGTCTGGAGCAAAGCCGCCGCCCCTGTAATGCTTCCGTTGGGCGGCAAGGAAGCCGGAATCAAGGGATCAACAATACTCGCGCTCGGCGCTCCCGGCAAGCGTGAGAGCATGGCGATCCCATTGCTTCCCTTGAAGAAGGAATATCCGTTCAAAATCGACAGCACAGTGGACTGCGCTTGGGCATTCGCCGTATTCAGGGCAAACATCTT
>JAJZXX010000091.1 GCA_021806205.1 Bacillota bacterium
AATTCCTGATACTATCATCCCGGGTTGTGGATAACTGATAAGTCCCTGAAAATCTTACGGGAGAAGGGCTCCCGTGGGGGTTACGATCAACGTGTCGAGAGCAGGCCCCCACCGGTCGCCGTTTTCGTTGCGAAGAGCACTCCGCACCCCTGAAGGAGATGATAGAACATGGAGAGAGCAGGCCGCCGTGATGGCGCCGCCCGGCGCCGGCATCAGGTCACGGTGCATGGGTCGGACGCCGAGCTCTACCAATTGTTACGGGCTTGTCCGATCTCACAGTCGCTGAGTGCCTTTGTTCGTGAGGTTGTGGGCCAATGGGCGATGACCCAGGCCGTTCCGTTGGTTGATCCGCCGAACAGCTGGTATGAGGACGCCGAGACGGGTGGCATCTGGCGACAGGAAAAATCGGCTGTCGAAGCGAACGAAGAAAGGACCCACTACCAGTCCCTGAAGAAGGGAGGGTCCTTTCATGGCCCAGTATAGCACGATTCATCGGCGCCAAGATCCCACGACCACGCGGGTGACGCCGACGACCCTCATTGTGGCCATTGACATGGCCAAGTATAATCCCAAGGCGCTGATCTGCGATTACCAAGGCACCATTTTAGAAGCACCGTTTACTTTTGGGCCGCATCAACAAGGCGTGGACACGGTGATCCAACGGGCCGAGACGTGGCGTGTGCAGGTGGGGGCCACCCAGGTCCTCGTCGGCATTGAGCCGACGGGCCACTATCATGAACCGGTGGTCCGCCAACTGGCGACGCATGGCTGGGCCGTGCGCTTGCTGAGCCCCACGATGACGGCCGAGGAGCGCCAGGCGGATCATCGCCGGGCCAAAACGGATCCCATCGACCTCATGGCCATTGCCCGGTGCGTCCTCAACGCGCGGGGATCAGAGCAACCGCTGATTTCCGGGATTCCGGCCGCGCTGCGGGCGGTCAGCCGATCGCGCCGCATCATGGTGCGCCAACAAACCCGGGTCAAAAATCTCATCCGGGGTGTGGTGGATCACACGTTCTTAGAGTACCAGGGATTTCAAGAGGAGGAGCGCGACCGCACACCGACGCCGCTGCTGGATCTCTGGAGCCGGGCCGGGCGCGTATGGATCCGCGAACTCCCGTTGCCACAGGACTATCGCCAACTTCAGCGGGCGGATCTGTCGCTCCTGAATCGGCGGGAAAAACTCCGATTGCCGGAATCCCCGTGGGATCGCCTCTGGACGGCGGCGGGCCGGGCCTTTCCGGTCCCCGATGCCGTCGCCTCGGTCTGGCGGGATCACCTGGAGCGGTTGTATGAGCTGTACAGCACCATCACGACCCTCGTCGCGCGGTACGAGCAGGACCAAGAGGCCCTATTGGTGCAAACGGAGGCCGTGGCGTGGTTAACCACGCCCGGAATTGGGGTGATCACCGCGGCGGACGCCTATGGCGAATGGAGCAGCCTCACCCGGGCCACCAGTCCGAAAAAACTGGTGAAATATGGGGGGCTCGATCCGATCATCAATGGTAGCGGCACGCGGCCGGATCGCTATGGGGCCATGAGTTACCAAGGGAGTCGCTGGTTTCGGGCGGCCCTCTGCCAAGCGGGCGCCATGGTGGTCGAACCCGCCCACCAGAATGCGTATTTTCTGGCGCTCGCCGACCGATTTCGGGAGCGGGGCTTAACCCGGCGGCAAATTGATGTCGTGGCTGCTCATAAGCTGGTCCGCATTGGGTGGGCGATGCTGGCACATCACCAGGTCTTTGCCCCCCCGACATGGAACGGGCCCCCGCTCGCCGTCGACTGGCGGCCGAAGATTCACACGGTGGCGCACCGGCGGGTCGCCGAAGCCACCGGGTCCCGATTCATAACAACGACGCGGACACATTGAGATTCACCCGGGGGAGACCGCCCAATTCCTAGACCCAGAGTCTGACGCAAAGATTGGTCCAACCCCCGGTCCCCTCGCGGGGCCCCCGCTGAAGCTCGGATCAACATCTGGGGTGTACGAGCCCGCGTAAGTCAGGAGGAGCCACTCAGGAATTGGGGCACCGCATCTATGGGACTGGTAGTGGTTGGCAGGAAGATGACGCGATTTTCCTGGACGTGATCCCCCTGGCGTGATGGCAATATTTATCCCCAAAAGAAAAGTGTTGACACATCTAATAACATCTTTGCTGGAGGAGTCTATCTCGCCCATGACAATGAGACCCAGCGCGAAGTGATTTTGAAGGAAGGTCGCCCTTTTACCGATACTCGCAATAGCGAGGATCGTATTTGTCGCTTAGAGCGCGAGTTCAGGTTGTTGAATGTCATGGCACCCCACGACGTGGCACCGGAGCCGATCGAGACCTTTTACGAATGGGAGCATTTTTTTGTGGCAGAGGAATATGTTCCCGGTGCCACCCTGGGCAAGTGGATTGTTGCTCGATCTCCCCTCGGCCTGACATACCCATCCGATAAAGTAGTTGAAGATTACCTGGCCTCTATCCTTGAGATATGGAGTAGATTAGCTGAACTGGTTGTGCAGTGTCACGAGAATAACGTAGTTTGCGGTGATCTTTCTCCGCTTAACCTTATTATTTCTCCTGAAACCGGAAAATTGAAAATGGTCGACTGGGAAGGTTCATGGCAGGAATCGGTGGATAATCCGCCCGGGATATACACGCCAGGGCAGCAATTGGCTAAACCTACATGCAGGGCAGATGATGTTTATTCGATGGGTACCCTGATGGTGAATACGTTATGGCCGGTCACGACATTCTTTGACGCAGCGCCCGAGAAACGGCTGGAGATTACCCAATTTCTTGGTGATGGGTTGCGCGTGCCCAAGAAATTGCAGGCGATCATCCTGGATTGTCTGGAAGCGGAGCCGGCAAAGCGGCCAACAGCGGCTGATGTAACGCGTCGCTTGAAGGATTGGAGTCAATCCAACCGTACCATCACACTAGCGCCTCCTCGCGTGGACGAACCCGTGACCCCCGAAGGGCTAAGTCGTATCGTTTTGTCTATCGCGGAGTGCACAAATCGGGTGGCGGACTTCAAACATGTCGATCGCTTATACCCTGGCGATGCGATGCAATTCACCACCAATCCCGTTAGTTTCGCTTACGGAGCAACTGGCGTGGCCTCCGCCCTCCATCGAATCACTGGGGAAGTGGATGGTCGAGTGCTCCATTGGATTTTGTCGAAGGCCGACCCCGAAAGAGTGCCCCCCGGACTGTTCATCGGTCTAGCCGGGGTTGCCTGTCTGATGTCTCAAGTAGGTTTGGACGATGTAGCAGAGAAAATCGTAACTGACGCTGCAACGCATCCGCTCGTGTCCACCGTTCAAGATCTCTATTCCGGAGCGTCAGGGGTCGGCATGGCGAGTCTTGTCTTATTCGAAAAAACCCGCAGTCAGCGACTCCTCGACATAGCCGTGAAGATGGGAGACAGGTTGGTGGCGTCCGCCATCGAACGGGATGAAGGACGTTGTTGGATGGATGAGGCCGGCAAGGTGAACTTGAGCTACGGTCGGGGTATTGCGGGAATCTGTTCATACCTTTTATACCTGTCGTTGGCTACTCGAGATGCCCACTATGGGGAGTATGGGACCGCGGGACTACAGTTTCTCTCTAACCATCTGAGAGAAACACCAGAAGGATTTACGACACTGGTTAGAGGATCGGTTGGTGACTTCAAAAATGTTCAGATGCCCTCGTGGTTTGAAGGGTCTGCCGGGGTCGTCGGAGTGTTCTTAAGGTACTGGTTAGTCTATAGGGAGCCAATGTGGTTGCAACTGTTTAACCAGATGTTACCTGATGTTTTTAGACAGTACATGCCGTTCCCTGACTTCTTCGTGGGAACAGCCGGATTAGGATCGGCATTGCTTGATGCCTACCGGTGGACCGAGGAAAGTCGATATCTCGAGGAGGCGATGCGGGCGGCGCAGGGCATCCTGCCATACGCGGTATCCTTGCCCGAAGGGACCGCATTCCCGGGAGAACAGTTGTGGCGGCTGTCCACCGATTTTGCGACAGGTAGTGCAGGTATCGCCTACTTCCTCGAGGAGCTGCGCAAGTGCCTGAACGGGATTATGCCCAGCTCTCTCTTGCAACCTGATGGTTTGTTGGAGGAGTACCTTACCACAAAGGACCATTAGACGGTCGGTTGGTGCCGTGATACTCTAAACCCGTGTCCGGCACCAACCAATTTTTTTGTGCACGACGTGTTCTGCATGCCCTATAGAAACCTGGTTTATCAGGAGGATTCTTCATGGCATTAACGAGAATGAAAGCGCTTGGGGCCAACCAGAGATTTCTAAGTTTATTGTCCGCCGAAACCGTATCCATGTTGGGAGATTCATTGTTCGATCTCGCTATTTCGTGGGTCATCTATGCCCACACCCATTCATTCTTATTGTCTGCATTGGCCCTCGTGGCTGAGTATTTAGCGCCCACCTTTGCCAGCCTCGTCAGTGGCGTTGTGGTTAACAAGCTAAATGAACGTAATACCCTCGTCGTCGTGAACCTGGTGGCATTCATCAGCGTAGCCTCTGTAGCAGGCGTCGTAATGTCCCGTGGTGGCCTGCCGGTATATGTTTATTACGCGCTGGTCTTTGTCATTAGCGGATTGGAATCAATCCTTCAAACCGCACGTTTTAGCATCTTGCCACAGATTGTTTCGGGAGAAGAGCTAACCACATCTTCAGGTTTCTTATCGTCTTTTAAAAACGGCGCATCAGTTGCTGGAAACGGGGTGGCAGGGTTTTTATTGGCGATATTTGGTATCGGAGGGGTTTTGGCGACCGACTCTTTGACGTTCACTTTGGCTGCGGCCCTCATCTTTATCGGGATTCGTCACTGGGTGCGGCCCGCACCAGCCTCAACGGATAACACTCCGCGCCTCACGTTTTTGGCGACACTTCGATCAGGATTAGCGGTTGTCTTTCAACGGCCTACAATCCGCACCTTCGTGGTAATTGGTGTCATGGTCAATATGGGAATGTTCACGACGGCCCTATGGCCCGGACTTGTAGAGTCGCGATTGCACGGTACCGCGACCGATTTGGGATGGGTCATGGTGGCGGGAGTGGTCGGCTCCATCGTCGGAGGTCTGATAGTCGGATCCCTCGAAGGGCGCTTCGGGGTTGGATATGTGGCGAGCGCGGGGCTACTCGTGTATGGAGCGGCCACAGGATTCATTGCCATCTTACCTTGGTTAACGATTGTGGCTGCACTCTCTTTTGTATCGCGAGTCGGCTTACAAATTGTCTCCTCCTCCTCAAGTGCATTGTTCCAAGCATCGGTGCCCGCCGAACATCGGGCCACCGTGGGCGGTTTTCTCAATGCCATCGGCCTCATAGGCCTGCCGGTGTCTCTGACGATTGCGGGCTGGCTATCGAACATGTTCGGACCCGGCGACTTGTTCATCGCTTCCGGCATCTGGTTCTTCGTGATGGCCGTGATAGTGTTCCGCACGCGAAGCCTACGGCAACGGGTCGCCGATATGGCCCACTTAGCATAATCCCAGACTTATGTAGTTTATGTCTGGAAGACGGCCCGGGTTGATCCCTTACGGAAAGATGACTATCGAGGCCCTGGCGGTGTTGCGTCCCTATGGGCCAACCGCGTTGGTCGCTACGAGTTGGACGTGAAGACAAATATCTCCGGTGGACTATGCCCTGTTACGAAATCCGCTGACAGAGATCTGGTAACCGGTAAAATCTGGCTTATGGCGTGAAATTTACGAATCGTTGCCATACCCCCTAAAGGGGCATCGCAAAACCATTCGCAAGCATTTCGCCATAAGCCATATTGTGCCGTTTAGGAATGGCCGGTAAGCAGATCGGCCAACAATGCGGAGTCGACCGATGGCGGCAAAGTGATTGTACGCATTTATGACATACTGAATTGCGGCGTCAAGTTGTTCCTCGGCGATATAGTGCGCATGAATTCGGCCTCTTAGCGGCGGTCCAACGTGTCCAAGGCGTGGGGCGATTTCGCAGGCATCAGATTGCAGCCCTAAGCCAAACACGGTCTCCATGCCCCTCTTGCCGCCGTCACCACGGTGAGCATGCTCACCGTAATTGTCAGGTACGGCTCTAGTCACAGGATCACGGCAGTTGCAACGCCCTCCGAAAGGTAATCATCCGTGGTGCTACAATCTACCCGGACAACCAGACTTTCGCACCATTCGAGTTTGTCGACCAACATTCCCGACCCCATCGGGATTATCCAGACGGCTATGATCTCGAACACAGGCGGGTGGGCCGTATAGGTCGATGGCCTGGTCACCACCGACGACGGCGGAAGTCCGTGGTCTCGGGTCACTCCTTCAGGGGTTCCGTAGTTGACCAGGAATAATGGCAACGGGTTCACATGGGCCATCGCCGTCCTGAAAGATGACGATCTCGTGGTCGGTGGCGTCTTATTAATGCAATCAGCTTCTCCTGAAAGGCCGATTGCCTGGCTAGGACCGCCTTCACCAAGACGTACGTGGGACGCGGCCAACTTAACCCGTTCCGATGCAACCAGCGGCGGAGATCGCCGCAGTACATCCTGATCTGGTAGCGATCAATAACTTTAGACTGCTCAGGATCATCATGAATAGCATCAACACGGAGAACGCGAAACTCTCTCATAGCGGGTTGCGTACTCTATTCATGATGTTGAACGTACTCAAAAATCTCGCCATCCGGATGCTGCACTGTCAGATTTGTACCGGTCGGAACTCGCGTGAGTTCCCGAATGACTCGGCAATCTGAAGTTATTAGATGATCATAAAAGTCCTGAATGTTGTCGACCTTGAATGTTGCCTTGGTCTGACGGAATGGCTCCAACGCCTGATCCGGTCCGGCCAAAATCAAAATGTCACCCACAGATGCTAACTCCAACCCCACCGCTTCATATTTGAATCTAAAAGTCGCGTCTTCGCCCAACAGATTCTCATAGAACGTAAGGGACCTATCCATAGCACTGGCATAAATTCGTATGTACGTCTGAAGTATCCGCACCGCACTTTGCCTCTCTCTCGAACACAGTTTAAATCACAGGGCCTCGGCTTCAGAATTGGCCATCAGAATGTCACTGACATGGCGTGAATTAGAGTTCGACGCTTTCACCGGACTTCAACCGCCGGATGTCGGCGCCCAGTCGCTCGGCCTCGGAGCTCAACACACTCTCAAGCACCTGAATACCCCAATCGTTAATGAGACCGTCGTGAATAGCATACGCACGACGCGGCCTCATCCTCCGGAGGTAGGAGATCAGGTCAGGCACCGTCATCCACGGCGCCTGACCTGGCACCAACAGGGTCGACACGTTAAGAACGTCGGTGAGTGCATCACCGGGGTGGAAAACCTCCCCATCAATCAGAAACCCCACGTTATCGACGGGTGGAGCGTCCGGGTGGGTAAAATGATGTTTCTCGCCGACGACCGTCACCTCAAAGCCCGCGACAAAGAACACGTCGCCGTTGCCCACCACATGCACCCGGTCATTGAGTTGGGCCAAGTGCGGGGCCACTCCGGGACAGGTGTAGATAGTCAGTTGCGGATCCTGAGCGGTGGCGGTGATGAGACGGTCCGCCTGGAAGTGATCGAAGTGCTCGTGGGTGATGAGAACGGCTGTGGCACCGTCCAAGATGTTTTGCTCCGGCGTCATCGCACCGGGGTCAATTACGAGACGCTGAGATTCTTTTTCCAGTCGTACGCAGGCGTGGCCGAACTTTGTGAGTTTCATTTGGCGTATGGGCCCCCATATTTGGAAGACGTCGTGAATTCTCTGCCTTGATCCTATCCTTTGCCTTGGCCGGGTGCAACAGGGAGCGGTTTCAGCCCCCTTCTTACACTCCAAGACGAGAGGTGCACGGTGCGGATGGCCATAGGGTTGGACGCGTCCGGCATTGGCCGGGTGTGTTCATCGTCGTCGCGACAACAACGCTAGGGCAACCAGGTGTGCGGAGTCATTAATCAGGCCCATCGTCACGGTCACGAACGACACCTACATCAGCAGTGAGAACGCGGTCATGCTCCTCCACACGCTCGTCGCATGGTTCACCAATCGAGTACGCTCGCTATCAACGCAATGCTTTTGTGATGGCTGCTCGGCCGAGACACGGGGAGTATAGTCATTAATCATTGCGGCGGAGTTGTTAGGTTAAACGTACTGGAACACACGAAGACGGAGGGGGATCCCCCTCCGTCGGCACGCTAGTGAACGTAGATGTCTTGTGCTCCATGGTCTTGAAATAGCTTTCTTGCTTTGCCGATTTCGCGCTCATCGGTTTTGACGGAGACCAGCACAGCCCCGTGCTGTACCTGTCGCTCGAGCTGTTCACTCTCTTGCTTCGGAATGCCGTAGTCCATCAATCCGCCCACCAGTCCCCCCGCAGCCGCACCGGTTAGGGTGGCCGCCAAAGGACCCATAGCCAAAATAGGTCCGATACCCGGAATCGCCAGCGCTCCGGCACTGGCTAGCAATCCCACGGCACCGCCTCCGGCCGCGCCCCAGCCGATGCCGCTAGACAAGTCGTGTGTGCCATGTCCGCTCGGATGACCTTGTTCGGTCTTGCCGTCCTTTTTCGCGACGACCGAGATCTCTTTGTTAGGTACCCCATTGCGCTCCAACTCTTTAACCACGGTATCGGCGCTATGGTGATCATCAAACGCCCCCACAACCATCTTGGACATGATAAACCCCCTTTCATCTCACCTCATGGGTAGTATGAAACGGGGATTGGACTTCACACATTCAATTTTGACCAGTTTTCGCGATCTTTGGCACCTCAGCCATGTCCACAATCATCACTTCGGGGCCAACCCGGCGAATGGCGGACCAAGGAATCTCCATCCGTTGGCCGCGAACCCGTCGCCCGCGCGGTACGATGATCAGCGCTTCGATTGCGCCGGATTCGGGATTGATGACAAAATCGCAATCGGACAACGTACCGAGTCGTCCGCCGGTCGTCAAATTAATAATGTCTTTGGACGCCAGTTCGCTCATCCGCATGGTACGATCCCTCCATCCAATAGAGCGTATGAGGGTCCCGCCTGGCTCAGACCTCGGGTGCGTACCCATTTTTTTTGGACAAACCGTCCTGGCGTCGAAAATTCTCTTGATTCTTGGACAGGTACCCCTGGTAAAGGGACTCCGCATCCATCCCTGCATCAATACACATGCTGATAAAAAAATGGAGGACGTCTACCAACTCTTCGTGTACCTTTTCCGGCTCGATCGGTGTCGGGTTCTTCCACCACTTATATCGAACTTCTTCCATCACCTCGCCCAGTTCAACGATAAGCGCAATAGCTTCTCGCTGAATCCATTCGCTATTCGTGTTTTTCAGCTGTCGCTCATTGCGCACGCGATCATTGAATTTCTTTTGCCATGTAAAAATATCGGCTAACCGGTCAGACATGCTTGATGCTCCTTCCCCTTACAAGATGACGGATAGCGTCCTCTGGCTTGCGCAACGGCCCGGCCAAGGCCGTTGCCAATTCGCCCGGCATCCGGAATTTTTGCGCACACTGCCGGACAGCCTCGCTTCCGACTTCTTCCAGTTGACTTTTTAACGTGGCCAAGTCTGGAGCCAGGCGTCGATCCAACCCTGCACGTCCGAGCCGCATTACCCTTTGATCAGGTGTCTCTTGCCCCATGACCAACATTGTATATAAACTGGCGCGCGTGCGCTCCAATTCATCGCCATTGGGACCTTTATCGATAAGCTGGTTCAGTTCATCCCAAAGCGCCCGGGCGGCCCGGTCCATATTGCCTTGGCCTAACGATAGATAAACACTCAGATCCCCAAACGCCTCCTCAGGACCGTATTGCGCGGATACGGTGTAGACCAGGCCCTCCTCTTCGCGAAGGCGCTGCCACAGTCGCGAACTATTCTGACCCGCCAAAATGCTAGCCGTCACCAAAGCCGCCGCATAGCCGGAATCGTAACGGGCTGGGGCAGGCACAGCCATCCCCCAATGCACCTGCTCCCAGGGAGTCGACAACGTCCTTTCGGTGGCGCGCCAATGTGGCTGGGACCGTTGGTGAGGCAGCTGCGAATCGGCTGCGCCCTTGGAAAAGTCGAGGGACACCAATTGCAGAACCGCATCACAAGCGCCGCCTGACACGGCAAACACCATGTTGCTCGGGCGATAGAAACGATTGAAGAATGCTGCCAGCGAGTCGCTGTGGATGCCCTGCAGGGTTTTGATGGTGCCTAAAATGTCATGGGTGTACTGAGGGTCCTGGTATGATGCTTCGGTTAATAAGCGGTCCAGTACGTCGTCCGCATCATCTTGACTTTCCCGGATTTCTTCAACTACCACGCTTTTTTCTCGCATTAAATCGCTGGCCGAGATCCACGGTCGGGTCACTAAGGTGGCCAAAAGGCGATAGGCCCGGGGGGCCGACGCATCCAGGACTCGCGCATAAAAACATGTGTAATCTCGGGTGGTAAAGGCGTTCACATCCGCGCCCAGATGATCCATTTCGCGGGCAATCGCTCGGTAATCCCAATCCCCGGCCCCTTTAAAAAGCAGGTGCTCGAGAAGGTGTGCCGATCCAAAATCTTCAGGGGATTCGTCACGGCTACCCACGGCCACAAAAAAAGCCAGCGCTGTGGTTCCGACCGACGGAACATCGTCGTAAACCAGCGTAAGGCCCGACCCTAACGTCTTTAAGCAATCGATCCGCATAACCCCCATTCCTCTCTCTATGATAACGGATTTCGATAAAGGCTACGAGTCCGTACGTGGTATTCCTGACTTGAGGAGATGGGCAACGGTCACAAGATGATATCCCTGGTGCTTCAGCCCCGCAATAATTTTTGGCAATGCCAGCGCCGTGCGATCGGTAGGGTGCATCAAAACCAAGGAGCCCGGGGCAGCCTTTTTGAGAACTTTGGAGACCATGTAAGTGACCGAGGATGACGGTCGCCAGTCGATGGTGTCGATGGTCCACATCACCAAGGTCATATTGAGGGAGCGGGCGGCCTTAAGAACTGTGCTATTAAATTCTCCGTATGGCGGAGCGTAAACTGTGGGGCTTAATCCTACGATTCTCTGAACGACCTGGTTCGTGCGCTCAATGTCGGCCACAATAGCAGCATAGGAGAGCTGGTTGGGGTGCCTGTGGTCGTAGCCGTGATTACCTACTTGGTCGCCATCACGTTGCATCATACGCACTAGATCAGGGTGAGCCGCCGCCCAAGTACCTCCAACCATGAAGGTCGCGACAACCCCTGCCCTTTTGAGCTCCCCAATCAAAGCCGGAACATGTTCGGTGCCCCACACTACGTTAATGGTTAACGCCATAACGGATTGGCGGGTTTGCACCCGATAGACCGGGAGCGGCGGGTCTTGACTGGTACTAGCGTGAAGTACCCGGGGATTGACAATCCAGGCAGCTAGGAGCAAAACCAACACTAGCCCACTCAGTCGCGCCAGAGGTCCTCGCAACGAAATCACGTGAATATGCATTGAACTCCCCCGTTCTTGTCCTATGTGCCCGAAAAGCATGCTAGAACCGCCCCATTCAGCTTTTTGCCCAGGGGTGTAGCTACGATAGGGATTTCCTTTCGGGACACTCGCCCTCGTATCTGCCCTATTGTTTGTGTTGAAACCGCCATCAGCTTCTCGTCTCTCGTTGAAAGCCTGACTGGTCGCGCTTCATTGACGTCTCAGCCAGTAGAGCGATCAGCGCGTATGGTTGGCGACGGCGAATAGGGAAACCGCCTCACCTCTCTTGTTTTAGGGGTTCGGGTAGTAACGGAACGAAAAATGCAGTAGGAATTACCGGCGCGTTGGTCGCGGCAGCGGTCGCAGTCGTCCCTGCGCCACGGATTCGGGTACGTGAAACGAATAGCGGCCCAACATGGTGATGTGGTCATGGCCTAAGGGCGACAACCGATTCAGGTCCGCCTCGTCGATGGTCAGGCCGTCCGCCCGCAAGGCGTCGACTGCCACCCCCATGTACCGCGTATTCCAGAGGACAATCGCATTCACCACCAACTCCAACGCGTTCAATTGATCCTCCTGGCCTTCCCGATACGCTTGGTGGAGTTCTCCGCGTTTACCGTAAAAGACGGCACGCGCGAGGCTATGCCGCGCTTCTCCCCGATTGAGTTGGGTCAGAATCCGCCGCCGATAGCCTTCGTCATCCAGGTAAGCCAACAGATACCGCGTTTTATATACTCCTCGCAGACTACAATTAACGATTAGGCCGCGGTATCGAAGAGCTGAAATTTCAAAGTTAATAAGGATTGCAACTTCTGTTGGAAAGTCGGGTCGGTGCGTTCTAAGGCGGTAACGAT
>JAJZXX010000067.1 GCA_021806205.1 Bacillota bacterium
TTAGTGTGGGATAGGACAAGTGGGCAGGTGGTTCCGAAGCAATGCGCCGACGCCCTGGGTAGATATGAGTGCCTCCGCCTAAGTAACCCCTGTTATGGAAAAATATCAACCGATGAGCAAGAACCCGAGCAGGAAACTTTTGTCCAGCACTTTTCACGAACATGCTAGGGATTGGCAAATCAAACCATCAAAACTTATCCGCTGGCAGTGTATATCCTCAACTTCGTTGACGAACCGGAGTTAAGGCAGAGCGTACAGAAGGCTCTCAATCGTGGCGAAGCCTATCACCGCCTCCGGCGTGCCGTGGCTTTCGTCAACGGAGGAAAGTTTAGCGTACAAAGCGAGGGAGAGCAGCAGATATGGAACGAGTGCTCTCGACTGATCACCAACGCAGTCATCTACTACAACACCGCGCTGCTGTCACGAGTGTACGAACAAAAACAGGCAATCAACGATTAGACAGCCATGGATGCCATCAAAGGAATGTCTCCCGTCGCCTGGCAACATGTGAATCTAATCGGTAAATTTGAGTTCAGCACGGAACAAACACATGTAGACCTTGATGCTTTGACGGCGCGATGGGCAAAAATACCCACCATGCAGCGGGCAAGCCAATTTGTACCAATTGAGTATGACTGGAATTTTTATACCCCGGCTTTGGGAAGCTGAATGAGGTGCAGGGAAATTCTTTGAGTGTGGGGACCCATGACATTGATGAAGCGGGTTTTTTGGTTAGTGCCGATGTTGGTGATTGGCGCGGGAGTTCCCGCATCGGTGACAGGAATGGCGACTCGGTCTCCCGATCTGGGGATTATGCTGTCCTCCAAAAAGAGCACGAGCGAGCGACCTGTATGGAACCGGGGACTCTTAGGAATACGTCATAAAATCGTATATCAGGTTGTCCAAGGTCAAGGTCTGACGCTTTTTTTGTTTCGAAACCCGTCAGTCAGTCTGGGCGGCCGTCCGGTTGTTGTTTATATCCATGGGGGCGGCCTGCGGTTTGGCACAGCTATGATTACCAATGCAGAGACGCCCCATAATCACCTGTTGGTGCGATTGGAGCGGCAGGTTATTCGGGAGCGTATGGACTTCGTATCGCTGAACTACCGATTGGCCCCGTTATATCCCTGGCCGGAGCCCCTTCACGACGTAAAACGGGCTATCAATTATTTAAAGGCGCATAGCCGATATCTCGGTATTAATCCCGGTCGGATTGACGTTCTAGGGGATAGTGCAGGTGGGGAGCTATCCACATTCGTGGGGCTCACTATGCACAATCCGGATGGACAACCTGCCGTGCAGGGGGTCGTCGATCTTTTCGGTCCGGTGGACCGGGAGGGATTTGCCCGGCGCTGGCGCGATCGCCACGGGCTTACCCCTAATCCGGTCTACGGTATTTATACCCCAAGGCGAGCTCGTCGAGAAAGCGCCATTGTTCACGTGCATCCTGGTGCCCCTCCGTTTTTGATCATTCAAGGAGAAAAAGACCGGGTGGTTCCACCTTATCAATCGCTTTTGCTGGAGAAACGGCTCTGTGCCATGGGAGTCCCCGCAACGCAAATTATCGTAAAGAACGCAGGCCATGAATTAATTGCCCGGGGGGGAGCGATTGACCCGCCCATCCCGCGGATTGCGTTAAGGATTAATCGCTTTTTCAAAGCCACGCTAGACCGGACGGTATGCAAAAGGGCCTCGCTAGATTAGGAGGCCCTGATGCCATGAGTCTAAACGAGATTGCCGAGCACGGTTTGCAAGATGCCGCCGTTGCGATAGTACTCAACGTCAATGGGGGTATCGAGTCTGGCTAGGGTCTCAAAACGGACTACACTATGGTCGGGGCGGGTGGCGCTCACGTCAATCCGCTGCCCCGGTCCAATATCTTCAGGAATGGAGATGTCGATGACTTCATCACCGATGAGTTTCAGGGACGCTGCATTGGTTCCTGGTAAAAACTCTAACGGTAGCACACCCATTCCCACCAGGTTACTACGGTGGATGCGTTCGAAGCTTTGCGCAATAACTGCCTTGACACCCAAAAGGGCGGTGCCTTTGGCAGCCCAATCCCGCGAAGAACCGGTTCCATATTCCTGACCGGCCAAAACGACAAGCGGCACCTCTTCTTGGCGGTAACGCATGGCGATGTCATAGATGCTCCCTTGCTGTTGGTCGGGATAGTGAATGCTGACGCCGCCCTCCACCCCGGGTACTATCTGATTCCGAATGCGGATATTGGCAAAGGTTCCGCGCATCATGACTTCGTGGTTGCCCCGGCGCGCTCCATAGCTGTTAAAGTCTTTGGGGTCAACGCCATGCGTCATGAGGTATTGACCCGCTGGGCTTTTGGTGGGGATATTTCCCGCAGGAGAGATATGGTCGGTAGTGACGGAGTCCCCCAAGATGGCTAAGAGCCGTGCGCCGTGGATGGACTTTATCCGATCCGGATTAGGCTTGTAGTCCATGAAAAAAGGCGGTTCCTGAATATAGGTCGATTCACGGTCCCATTGGTACAGTTCACCCTGAGGCACTGCGATGTGGTTCCATCGATCGTTGGCGGAGAACACTTTTTGATATTGTTGCTGAAACATCTCGGGTTGGATGGCGGATTTCAGGGTGTCCATAATCTCGTCAGTGTTGGGCCAGAGATCCTTGAGATAGACGGGATGGCCATTACCATCATGGGCCAACGGATCCGACTGGAGGTCGATATCGACCGTGCCGGCTAAGGCGTAGGCCACCACCAATGGCGGCGACGCCAAGTAGTTTGCTTTGACCAGCGCGTGAATGCGACCCTCAAAGTTGCGGTTGCCACTGAGTACCGATGCGACCGTGAGATCGGCTGTTTGAATCGCCTCGGCGACCTCGTCGGGTAGGGGGCCGCTATTGCCGATGCAGGTGGTACACCCGTATCCAACCACGTCAAAGCCCAGACGGCTTAAGGAATCAAGAAGGCCTGCCTTGTCCAAGTAGGCGGTGACCACCCGGGAGCCCGGTGCCAGACTGGTTTTGACATAGCGAGGGGGGGCGATGCCACGTTGGACTGCCTTTTGCGCTAAAAGTCCCGCCGCCACCATGACCATAGGATTGGAGGTGTTGGTACAACTGGTGATCGCCGCAATGACCAGCGATCCCTGGCCGATTGTCTCACTCTGGCCATCCGGGTAGCGAACTCTCGACGTTCGCGTCACATCGGAGGGATTCAGCCCAAAGCCTCGTTCAGCCACAGAGGCGGTTAAGGCTTTTTTAAAGGTGGGCCGCATCGCCGACAATGCCACGCGATCTTGGGGCCGCTTAGGTCCGGCCAGACTTGGCTCAATACTGGCTAAATTCAACTCCAATACTTCGCTGAACAGCGGGTCGGGCGTCTCATCGGTGCGGAATAAACCCTGCTCTTTGGTATACCACTCCACCAAGTCCACTTGTTCGGAAGTGCGACCGGTTTCGCGCAGGTAACGCAAGGTCTCCTGGTCAACTGGGAAAAACCCCATGGTGGCTCCATATTCCGGGGCCATATTGGCGATTGTGGCGCGGTCGGCCAACCCCATGTGACTTAACCCTGTACCGAAAAACTCGACAAACTTACCGACCACGCCGTGTTCGCGGAGCTTTTGGGTGACGGTCAAGGCCAAGTCTGTGGCGGTGGCTCCTTCCGGGAGTTTGCCCGTTAAGCGGACACCGACGACATCCGGTGTCACAAAGTATAGAGGCTGGCCCAACATGTTGGCCTCGGCCTCAATCCCTCCGACCCCCCAACCGAGCACACCGAGCCCATTTATCATCGTGGTGTGGGAATCGGTTCCGACCACCGAATCTGGGAAAACCAAGGTGGCGTCGCCTTGGTTCCGTGATTGCACGACCGAAGCTAAGTATTCCAGGTTGACCTGGTGCACAATACCTGTGGCCGGGGGGACCACCCGGAAGTTCTCGAAGGACTTTTGGGCCCAGTTGAGAAAGCGATAGCGTTCTTGGTTGCGTTCGAATTCGCGATCCATGTTAAAGTCGAGTGCTTTTGGCTGGCCGAACTGGTCGACTTGAACGGAGTGATCGATAACCAAATCGACCGGGACCAAGGGATTAATCTTATCTGGGGCTTGGTGCATCTGGTTGCGCTTGGAACGTAAGGCTGCCAAGTCCACAACAGCGGGAACCCCCGTGAAATCTTGCAGAACGACTCGGGCGGGTTTAAAGGGGATCTCCCGCCGACTGCGAGAACTGGGTGACCATTGGGCCAACGCCTGAACGTCATCGGGGTTTATCTGATAATGATCAACCTGACGTAAAAGAGACTCCAATAAAACTTTGATCGAAACAGGCAGATGGGCAATATGATTGCCGCTCACGGTCTCTAGTGCACGCAGTCGAAAATATGTAAAAGGGCGACCGTTCACGGTCGTGGTGATCCGGGCCGAAAACGGGTCGTCATGGGATGGGGCCACTCTGTTCACCTCGCGTAGTTGTCACATGGTTTCCGCTACTATTGTAACGTCTGGCGCTCTTATTGTAACGTCTGGCCCCATCGAATGCGATGGTCTAGCCCCTAAGATCGTGATGCGGCATGCTATAATTCCATGGTAGCCGTTTAATGTACACGGGTTTTTGAACATGGAGACCCTCATGCGGGAGTCCAGACCCGCACCCACAGGGATCAAAAAGTTTTTTTCAGGGGAGAGACTATGGCTAAAGCGCCTCAACATGAAATTGTGCGCCGTCGCACTTTCGCTATTATTTCGCATCCAGATGCCGGAAAGACCACGCTGACCGAAAAGCTGTTGCTGTTTGGCGGCGCCATTCGTGAGGCGGGAGCGGTGAAAGCGCGCCGTCAACAACAGCATGCACGGTCCGACTGGATGGATATTGAGCGGCAGCGGGGCATATCGGTGACGTCGACGGTGTTGCAGTTTGACTATCAGGGCTTTCGCGTTAACCTATTGGACACACCGGGCCATGAAGATTTCAGCGAAGACACCTATCGCACCCTATTGGCCGCAGACAGTGTGGTGATGGTGTTGGATGCGGCCAAGGGCGTTGAGGAGCAAACGATTAAATTGTTTCAGGTGGCCAGCCGCCGACAAATGCCGGTCTTTACTTTCGTCAACAAGTTAGATCGGGAATCGCGAGATCCCTGGGATATTTTAGAGGAAGTCGAACGCATTTTGGGTGTGTCCACATATGCCATGAACTGGCCTGTGGGAATGGGCTTGGGTTTTCAAGGATTGTATGACCGCCAGGCCCAGGAGTTCGAGAGTTTCAATCGACAATCCCGGGCCTTCGAACGGACGTCGCTTGACGCATCGCCGTTGGGCGCGCATGACCGCAAGCGTCTGGCCGAGGATTTGGAACTCTTGGATGGGGCCGGGGAACCGTTTGATTCCGGCGCAGTCAGTGAGGGCCTCTTGACCCCGGTGTACTTTGGCAGCGCCATGGCCAACTTCGGAGTTCAGACATTTTTAGACGGATTCCTCCGGTTGGCGCCGCCTCCCCAGAGCCGGCCCAGCACTGACGGCGAAGTGTCTCCCGACCGAGAGGAATTTTCGGCGTTTGTTTTCAAGATTCAAGCTAATATGAATCCCGCCCATCGTGATCGGGTGGCGTTTTTGCGTGTGTGTTCCGGAGCATTACCGCGCAACTTGCCGGTTATCCATTCAGCTACGGGGCGTTCCTTGCGTCTGTCGCAGCCCCAAGGATTTATGGCGCAAGACCGTGCCATCGTCGACCAAGCCTTCCCTGGAGACGTGATTGGCATCCACGATACCGGGCTGGTGGCGATTGGGGATACGTTTAGCGAAAAAGCGGGCCTGCGATTTACGGGATTTCCGCGATTTTCCCCGGAGCATTTTGCCCGGGTCGAGCTCAAATACACACTAAAGCATAAGCAATATCAGCGCGGATTGGAGGAGTTGGTGCAAGAAGGGGTGCTACAGCGATTTCACTCGGAAGAACGTGGCCCGGAGGTGACCTTGGGCGTCGTGGGACCCCTGCAATTTGAGGTGTTGACGTATCGTCTGGAGCATGAATATGGGGTCGAGGTGCACTTAATGGAACTACCCTTTCGGTTGGCGCGATGGATTGCAAGCGGGCCGGAGCGTTTTGATTTCGGGCGATTTGACCGAGTTCAGGTGGTGTTGGATGACGATGGTCGCCGCGTCCTTCTCTTGGAAGATCAACGCAGCCTTGATCGGCTCTTAAATAAACATGCCGGACTTCTGGTCACTGAGAGTGCCCCAGTTGTCCAGTCTGACCAGTCCTTGCCGCTTGCGTAGGTGGAGGTGACCGGGTCACGGATTTTATGAGGAGGTTACATAGATGCAATATCGTCGATTGGGAAAAGCTGGCATTGAAGTGTCGGCCATTGCTCTGGGAAGCTGGCTAACCTATGGAACCGTCACGGACCAAGCGGTCGGGGAACAGTGTGTCCGGGCAGCTTTTGATGCCGGGATTAATCACTTCGATTGTGCCAACGCGTACGGCAGCGAACCCCACGCCGCGGAACGATTTTTAGGTCAGGCCCTGTCCTCATTTCCCCGCAGCGAGTACGTGCTCACGACCAAGGCGTTTTGGCCGGTGGGTCCCAAACCGAATCAAAAGGGATTATCTAGAAAACATCTTTTTCACGAGGTAGAAACCAGCCTAAAAGCCTTGGGGACCGACTATGTCGATATTTTCTACTGCCACCGGGCTGACCCTTTCACCGAGATTGACGAGACACTGCGCGCCATTGATGATTTGGTCCGCCAAGGCAAGGTGCTCTATGGAGGCATCAGTGAGTGGCAACCAGCCCAGATCGCCGAAGCGTTGACGGTTGAAGCCCGTTTGGGTCTTCATCGCTTGAGGGCCAGCCAACCGGCGTATAACCTGTTGAACCGTTACATCGAGGCGGCCGTGCTGCCTATGTGCGACGCCAACGGCATCGGTTTGGTGGTCTTCTCGCCCTTGGCCCAAGGGCTTCTGACGGGTAAGTACCGTCAGGGCCAATCCGTGCCGGCCGGGTCGCGTTGGGGCGAGTCCCGTGTAAACGGCAGCATGGCACGACTCATGTCGGATGCCAACTTGAATCGGGTGGAACAATTGTTGGACTTGGCCACGACTCTGGGTATGAGTTTGAGCCAGTTGGCCTTGGCCTGGATACTGCGCCAACCCGCCATTGCCAGTGCTCTGATTGGGGCATCCCGGCCCGAACAGATTCATGAAAACATCAAGGCGGTCGACATTAGACTCGACCCAGCAACCCTCAATCAGATTGACACCATTTTGGCATAGGTAGGGTGCGCCTCGCTTATCCATACTAGGGGGGGCGAGGTCCATGCAATCGCAAAACAGGGTCCGGTGGCTTGGGTTGGCGTCACCGGACCGTTCATTTCTCAAGTATGTGGGGTGTGTTGGCACGTGGCGCTTGTTGGCGGCGACGGCGCTAGGCGGCTCTTTAGTCCTGGCGATCGGCAGAGTGGCCCACTCGTCTATGGTTGGCTACGGGTATGGAGGAGCTATTTTTTTAGTGCTGTCCTGGCCGTTATTGAGAGTTGTGCTCCGCTCCCTTTCTTGGACACACGCCACTGTTTTTCAAACGATCCTGCTAGTCATTGCCAGTTTAGCCATGGGCGACATTGGCCAACACCTTTTGGGTTTTAATCCTCAGGCCACTCGCATTCACCATCTGAACTGGCCCCAGGGCCAACATCTTCTCTGGCAATTTCCGCTGGTGCTTCCCATCGAAAACTTAGTGCTATTGGGCGGGCTAGTAGTCGTTTGGAAAACCGTGCGACCGCAGTCCCGCTTTGAGCGATTAATGGTGGGGATGGTGGCGGCGTTCGCGTTTGGGTTCTGGCACGTGCCGTCCTGGGGTGGGTGGACGATGCTGGTGATCGGGTTGACGGTCCTCCCCTGGACCTTATATTTAATAGCCACCGGCGACATGGTCGTGCCAGTGCTTGCGCATATTGTCATGGATACCATGGCGGTGGTCGCCGAGACGGCCCCCCCAGAAACCTGGGTTCGGCGGATGGTCGATCCGTTCATACTCGTAGGCTTGTTGTTGCTTGGCCTGGGCTGGTCCTTATACCGCGACTGGCGCGTGGCCCGGCCTCCAGGTCGCGTATAATTATGAAAGGAGGTCATAGACCCCACGCCTGAAGGCGGGGGCTTGGAAAAGCCCGACGATGACCAGCCTTAGTCCCGTTTGGGGACTCCGTTGGATCCGTGCAGACCCGTGAATGCTTCTCCAGTTTACGGCTCTCTGGGGCACCCGTTAAAAGCGAGCTCGGGGTAATGCCAGCGGTGCGTGTGTGGTATGCGACCTGTTCCAACATAGGCGAGGAGAGATTTTCGGAAGAAAGCGTCACCAGTCCCGTAAGGGAAAGGAGTCTCATGATGGTCTTTGTTATTGATAAACACAAGAAGCCGCTCATGCCGTGTAGCGAAAAACGGGCACGGTTATTACTGGAGCGGGGGCGTGCGGTCGTGCATCGCATGATACCATTTACGATTCGCTTGAAAGACCGCACGGTGGAAACCTCTCAGTTTCAACCGCTACGGATTAAACTCGACCCCGGCAGTAAAACCACAGGGGTTGCCGTGACTTTGGAGGGCGCGAAGGGGGTTCATGTTCCGTTTCTCGGGGAAGTCGTGCATAAACCTGGCATTAAAGCCCAGTTGGACAATCGGCGATCCCTGCGGCGGAATCGCAGAAACCGCAAGACCCGCTACCGTCCAGCACGCTTCCAGAACCGACAGCACCAAAACGGCTGGCTTCCGCCCTCTTTGGAGGCGCGGGTCAATCAAACATTGCATGCCGTCGAGAAATTATGCCGGAGCTTGCCGATTGTCGCCTTAAGTGTCGAGCATGTGAAGTTCGACACACAAAAGCTAGAGCACCCGGAAATATCGGGGGTGGAATACCAACAAGGGACGTTACTGGGCTACGAAGTCCGCGAGTACCTGTTGGAGAAATGGAGCCGCGCCTGCGTCTATTGCGGAGCCACGGATACGCCCTTGGAGATCGAGCATTTGACCCCCAAAAGTCGCGGCGGGAGTAATCGTATCAGTAATCTCGCCCTCGCGTGTCGTGGCTGTAATCAAGCCAAAGGGAATCAAACGGCGGCGGAGTTTGGGTTCGCGTCCATTCAAACGCAAGCCCAGAAGCCTTTGAAAGATGCCGCGATGATGAATGCGACCCGTTGGCGATTGTATGAACAATTGAGGGCTACCGGGTTACCGGTCGAAGGGGGTTCGGGAGCGCGTACCAAGATGCAACGGATCGCCCACAACCTCCCCAAAGAGCACTACTATGACGCGCTCTGCGTGGGGGCGAGTACGCCGGATGCTTTCACGGCCGTTTCCGCTTATGTGCAGGTGTGGAGCGCGAAAGGACGCGGCACACGGCAAATGTGCGGCACCAATAAGTTTGGCATCCCGATTCGTCACCGCTCCCGAAAGAAAAATCATTTTGGTTTTCAAACGGGCGATCTGGTTCAAGCGGTTTTTCCGAACGGGAAACATACCGGAATCCACAGAGGGCGTGTGACAGTACGCGCCAAGGGAAGTTTTGTTGTTATGACACCCCGAGGCCGCGTCGAGGGTAATTGGAAACATTGTACGGTAATTCAACGCGATGGGGGATGGGATTATGACGCAGTGCATGCGCATTAAATCGACGCGCTTCCTCCCCATGCCTAAAGGCAGGGGAGGGCTCCCGCGCTGGTTTTTTGGTGGAGTAGACAGTGGATAGCCGCTGGCCTATTTCGGTCAAGGGGGTGGTGCGGCGGGGCCACACGGTTTTATTGTTGGCTAATGAACGCCGCGAGTGGGAACTGCCCGGAGGCCATGTGGAGCCCGGCGAATCGCCGGAGGCCGCCCTGGTGCGTGAATTCGAGGAAGAATCCGGTCTGGCGGTGACCCCCGGCGCACTGATGTCATCCGCTTTTTATACGCCCGTGGTCAATCAAGGTACCGTATTGCTCTTGTTTTATACGGCGTTGGAAGTGACTCCCAATGCTCCGGTGGCAATTTCTGAGGAGCATACCCAATATTTGTGGGCCGATCTGGATGCCCTTCCCGCATCTCTTCCGGCTGTGTATCGGTCGGTGCTTGAGGATTTTGGAGGTCGTGGGGTGTACGGGTTTGTCTTAGCCCACCTGCATCAGCGCCAACAGGACCCCCAACAGGCGATCCGGTATCTGGTGGTGGGCGACGCGATCGAGCCGCATCGCCTGGGTGTTTCGCCGTTAGTGCCAAAAGCCCTAAAGACGCACGGTTTGAGCGGAGCGTCATCGATAGTCGACCTCCACCAGGCCTTTCTAGAGGGAGTGGACGACCCCGTACGGGTTACTGAAGAGCGGTTTGCCCGGGCACAAGCCTGGCAAAAGCTGACCCCGATTTTCGTTGCATTAGACCGGGAACGCGCCTTAGAGGCGGCAGGGCAATCCTCAATGCGCTACGCCCACGGACAACCCCTAGCGATTCTGGACGGGATGCCGATTGGCTTGAAGGACCTTATCGACGTGGAAGGCCAACCGACCACGGCGGGTTCCCGGGTGCGTGAAGCGCAAAACGCAAAACGGGATGCACCCGTTGCAGCGACACTCCGCCAACAGGGTGCAAACCTCTTTTGGGGCAAGCTCAATTTACATGAGTTTGCCTATGGTCCTACCGGGGATGAGTCAGCTCTGGGGGCCGTTGCCAATCCATACGACTTGACCCGTATGGCCGGGGGTTCGAGTAGCGGCTCGGCGGTCGCAGTCGCGGTGGGCATTATGTCAGGGACCCTGGGGACGGATACTGGAGGGTCTATTCGAATTCCTGCGGCTTGGTGCGGAATTTCGGGATTCAAACCCAGCTACGGTCGCGTTTGTACGCAAGGCGTGGTACCGCTATCCTGGTCGTTGGACCATATTGGACCCCTGGCCCGGAGTGTTGCTGACCTTCAAGTGCTATGGCAGGCACTAGGGGCGGAGTCTGGGGGGGGTGGTATGCCGGATAGGCCGGTGCTGTTTTGGCCGGAGGGTCCCGATGTGAGCTGTGACGATGCGGTATTAAATCGATACGTGGAGGACGCGGTTCTGACTATTGTGGACGCATTGGGTGCGCGCCTGCGACGTGGGGCGTTGCCGGACTGGGAGACAATGGGAGTTGCCCAGTCGGTAATTTTGGGGTCGGAAGCATTGGCCTATCATTGGCGAACTATAGAGAACCAGGGAATTCGGAATTACCAGCCCAGGGTGGCCGAACGCCTCCTCGAAGGCGGAGCGCATTTGGCCGTGGAATACTTGGCGGCATTACGGTATCGCCGCGAGGTTTGTCAACGGTGGGACGCCTGGTTGCGGACTGAGGGGATTGATGCCGTGATCCTGCCTACCGTCCCGGTCCAAGCGTTGCCATTGGGGACCCACGCCGGATCGGCGGGGAATACTTCCACCCAGAATGTGCGCCGCGTCGTGACGCGATTAACCGGTCCGTTTAATTTATTGGGGCTTCCCGCGTTATCCATCCCGTGGGGGTTGCATCAGGGATTACCGGTCGGTTTGCAACTGGTGGCTCAACGAAACCAGGATGATGCGCTGCTTTCATTGGGCGAGCGCATTCAGCAGTTTTTCCCCGAGTCCATCCCAGTCAGTCCGAGCTTGCCCGTGGAATAATTCCCGGTGAGTCGCTTGAATCTATCGGTCTGGGGTGGGGGGCGCGTTTGCCATGCTAATTGCTTGAACCCTAGGATTGGAGTCTCTAGGTGCTTAAAACAGCGGGGCTAGTGTTCCACGCGTGTTAGCTATACCCTGCGCCGTTGGTGGCGATTTTGTCGCTTCAAGCCGTCTGCGGCGGAGTCCTTATCCGGCGCTGTCCAACGGATCTTTTAGGTCGTAGTCGGCATCGAGCTGACCATGTTATTGACGGAAAAGGGCAAAACTTGGCGTCTGGCCACGCGGCCTCCAAGGCATATCCCAGGTGGCTATTTGGGCACTCATGGTCGTGTATGACTTAGGAGCCGTAAAATTTTAACATACGATATCCTCAGTCGCAGGCTTGACGTGTGGCCGAAGTGAGGAGAGCGTTAGGATAACGGTCCCCACTCTCCTCAAAAAATCTACATGGTTATGATAGCGCAATATACGCTGGAAACGACGGACGATCCGCATATTTTTCGTGCGGAGTATGGAACCTTT
>JAJZXX010000006.1:0-6024 GCA_021806205.1 Bacillota bacterium
TGCCCCCCGCGATCCCTGGGACGTCGAATTATTAACCGGGAAGGAAGCCGGGCTGTTGTTCCCTTCGGTGGCACGATGCCCCAAGGTCTTCGGACTGGACCATAGCCTCATCTTGCGGCGTCTCGGACATCTTCCGATTTAGTGATTGGACACGGGTCCAATCCCGGTTTCGGGAAGCATTAGCCTAATCTACTCTACGCCCATCCGATCCCACCTACGCGACCGTGTTCAGACGCTTAATGCGTTCTCGTCCCCGTACAAGCACCTGTTATCCGGTGAAATCCGATAGAGTCCGCGTCCATTCATGGATAAATTTGGGCCGCCGTTCCAATTGGCGAAACGCGAACACGCGGTCTCCCTGTCCGGCCAAGGCCAGTCCCCAATTAGCGGCCAGGCTCATGGCCACTCGTGCTCGCATCGCCCACCAAAAAAGACTCTGGGGGCTCGGTCACATCGCTGAGTCTGCAGGCCGTTGCCACCATAGGGTGATCGAAGCCGTGCAACAACGCGGTGTTGGCGACAAAGGACGCCAAGTCCCAAAACCGCGGCATGAGTGACACATCTTCAAAGTCGATCCACCGCCAGCCGTGGTGGGTCGGTAGCAGGTTGCCCGGATGGGCATCGCCATACGCGGGAAACAGCAGATCGTCCTTTATCCGTTGCGCAACGTGCTCAACCTCCCTCCTTGACGACGTCGCCCACCCGGGTATCTTGGATCGCAATCGGGTGAAGCTGTGGCACCGCCTCCTCCGCGTGCATCCACGGACTCCAGCGAGGCAATTTCTCGGGAAAGGCCTCCATCGCGCGCGTAAGGTCCCGAACCATAGCGACCCCGTCTATGCTGACGGGGAGGGGGCTCAAGCGGCTTCGCGTAGTCCCAGAGCGTCATCCATGTGCCCGCCACTCGGTGGGGACCTGCCGAAACGCCAGCGGCGGGCGCCACACTGGGGATGTTATGCCATATCAGATGCGCCGCTACCCGAAGTTCCCGTTGCCAGACCTCACCCCAAAATTCGGCGTCATCTCCGGAAAACAATGTGGCCACGCGCGCCACGAGGGGATATGGGCACAACCACAGCGTAAGATTGCCCGCGTCGCTCAAGACCACCGCTTCTTCCAACCGCATACTCCATGGAGACAACAGCGCTTCCACGTCGATCATCACGTCGTGTACTTGAGTCACACGTTGCAATGCGTTCCAGCTCCCTTGGATAAAGGTCATCAGGGATATTCTCCTGCAGGTCTTGCGGGACACTCGCCCCCGAATCCTGCTTTTTCGTGCTATTAAGTATTAGGGTTGGCGTGTGGTAGGAATCGGACCGTTCGCGCGTAGACCGAACGCTTGACCCCATAATGATAGCGACCTATCGGTCGTCCGTTTGAGCCCGCATTATGTCGATCGCAGGAATGACAGAGGAACTAAACGGAACAGCAGGGCTGTTCGGTCAGGTGCGCCGCACCGATCCTGCCTAACTTAGGGTTTATCGGCTCGGACAATCAGCACGGTGGGTCTGCAGCACAACTCCTCCGCTGCATCGGGACGTTGGTGTCGTCCAATGCCGCCCATCCGTAAATGGTTTCCTATACATCCGACCCCGCGAGGGTGATAGTTCTCTTGTAGAGTTTTTGGCCACCCAGAGCGTCGTGAAACTTGTTGCCGACTACGTTCGCCGAGAACACGACGACGAACATGGAGTTGACCTCGTGCGCTTCCAGATGGTTGGCCACCGACCTCACTAAATGGCGCCCAATTCCCTGACCCTGATACGGCGGCAAGAGATAGACACCATAGAGTTCCCCGGCATAACTCGGTATGGGCTCTCTGGCCAATCCTCCCATGGCGTATCCACGATCGAATCTCGGTCCTCGGCCACAAATATGTGGGATAGTCGCTCTTTCTTATTGAGCATGCGTTGGAATCGCCGCTCAGCTCCTTCATAGGACAATGAGTCTATCAACTGAGGAGGGACAATGCCTTGCTGTGTCGCTCGAAACGTATCGACGTTCACTCTAGCGATGGCACTTAAATCTTTTGGCCTCATTTTGTTTCTGTCACCACTAAAAGTCTAAAAGTTGATAGAGTTGCCAGTCCTGGAATTGCTGGATCAAATGACCGGGTGTACATTCCATTTGAAGAAAGGAAAACGCCCAGGTGCTGAATGCTTGCTCAAGGCATTCCCCAGGCGCCACCAAAATTTGCGTGGTTATTATAACAGATTATGTCCTTGAAGTTAGTTCGGAACCCGGAACTTTTACGTCCGGAGTGCCGCGATGAGTCGTTGCCCGGCCTGTGAAGTACTACTCACTCACCGTCATCGGGAGTCGGGTCCGCACGCGGCGAACCCTAGAGGGGTCGCGTTACCGGCTCATCATTCGTCGTCTGCGCTGTCCGCACTGCCGCCACATCCACCACGAACTCCCCGATTGCCTGGTGCCCTTCATGCCGGGCAATCCATTGCACCGCCTTCACGATGAGCGGCAGGACGGTCTGCTAACGCTCGGCCCAGCGTTCCATCCAGGGTTCGCTGGTGGTAGAGGAATCCGTGGCTGTCCAGCCATCGAAGACAGTCCGCGACCGTCCAACCGTGCTCCACGCGCCACAACAGCCCCGCCGCCAACGTCACCGCCCAGGTCGCCCGACTGTAGGGCCGCAAATCATAGGGCCAGGCACTATACGTCGTGCCACAGGCACGATAGCGATACCGTTGGATGGTTAAGAACTGGTTCGCGGGCAAGGAATCCGCATGCCGCCTATAGTGGCCGTTTTTCACCAAATGATGCGCGGGATCCCCCAAGCGCGGCGTAACCACTGTCTTCTCATACCACGCCCCGATTTGCGTTTTGCTCTTCGGTGCGACCACGCGATTGAGCGCCGCCAACACCAGGTAGTGCCCAATGGACACGCCTTGGTGCCGTTTGGGGACGGCCCGGTCGATGATGCCCACGAGATCGAGGCGCTCGACGAGCCGCCACAAGGCGGCGAATTCGCCGCTAAGCCAAATATTTCCTGCGCAATGTCGAACCAAATAGTAGGTACTACGCCGGAGAGTCTGCTGACCTGTCGTCAAGGGTCCTAGCCCAGGGTGCAAAGCGCAAGCCGGACGCGGCTTCCACCACGTCCGGCTCCTAACAGAGCCCCTCGGTATCGGTTGGTGCTACAGCTTAAGTGTTAAACTCCCGCTAGATTGCAAATAGCCGAAATTCTTAAACGCATGGCCCAAAGGGATAATCGCCATCTGGGGAGCGTTCTTGGTGATCCAGGGGAACTGTTCGCGTTTGATGACATTCACCTGGTTACATAGGTTTTCCTATGCCGGTTTCGGCACGGTCGGATCGGCTTACCAGGCAGTGTATTGGATGTTCCACTGATCTAACGCCCCATTATACGCGAACCGCGCCGTCCCTCTCGCTCCCATCGACGTAAGGTTGTCGGCGTAACACCCAGAAACTGCGCCGCTTCGTGAATACTCACCAATTTTCGTTCCATGCCTAAATTTTTCATCATCGTCCAATATTATACAATATTTAACCAAACTGTGTTAACCCCAGTACCAGTTGTAATGTTCGGGAGTTGCGTATGTTTTGTCAATTATGGGGGGGAGTTGGCGTAGGATGAACAAACCGATGGAGAAGCGGGGACGCCATGTCTACTCCTAGCCAAGAAGACTATTTGGAGGCCATTTGGGTTCTTATCGACCAAAAGGGGTATGCGCGGGTGACCGATTTGGCGGAATACCTCAAAGTAAGCCCCGCGTCAGTCAGCAAGATGGTTCGACGGCTCAATGGCGACGGACTTTTGACCTACGAGCGCTATCGCGGATTCAGCTTTACGCCGCATGGTCGTAAAATGGGTCGTCTCTTGTACGCTCGACATCAAATATTGGAGCGATTATTAACCCATCTGCGCATGGGGTCAGCCGATGAGGTGCACGCCACGGTTGAGGGTATCGAGCACCACTTCGATGCCCGACGTCTGGATCAAATCGAGCAGTTGGTGACTTATATTGATGCGCATCCGGTGTGGTGGGACCAATACCTTGACAGTTCGAAGAGCTAATTCCCGGCTGACGCGGGAGGTACCGACAAGCCGAGGTGATGACTCAGGAATGCCCAGATGTCTGACTCTTCATCGATCCATTGCTGGTTGGACTTACCGACCCCATGGCCCGCTTGACTGGCCACACGCAAGAGCACGGGCTGTTCCGATGGGGTTGCCGCTTGTAAGCGGTCCGCCATCTTGCGGGCATGCATCGGATCGACCCGACTATTGCGGTCTGATGTAAACAGCAATATGGCTGGATATGCAGTATGGTCTTGGACATGATGATAGGGTGAGTACTGGATGAGCCACTCGTTTTCGTGCGCCTTATCCGGGGATCCGTATTCACTGGTCCACAAGTCTGCGATGAGAAATCGGTGAAAACGGATCATATCGGGTAAGGGAATCCCGATGACCACTGCCCGTGCTGCTTTTGGATGCTGGGTGACAAAGGCGCCGGTCAGAAGGCCCCCGTTACTCCGGCCGAACACAGCCAAGTGTTCGACGTCGGTATACGGCTGTTGGGTTAAGTATTGTGAGGCGGCAAAGAAGTCGTCAAAGACCGCTTGCTTCTTGTCACGCATACCTAAGCGGTGCCATTCGTCGCCACTCCGAATCATGGCCACAGCATAAAGCTGTCCGCGACTAATCCTGTCATGTACAGAGGGGGAGTAGGTGGGAAGATAGGGGACGTTAAATCCGCTATAGCCGGCCAATACGGTCGGCAAAGGAGCGTCTAGAGGCTGTTTTTGATGGCGTGCGATCAATAGCGGAAATGCGGTGCCATCTAGCGGCGCTACCCATTCGCGCGTGACCTTGACGGAAGGATCGGGAGTGCCGCTTTGAGCCCACACCTGGCCTGCCCATTCGCCGAATTGCCAGGTTAGCTGGTGGATGCTGGTGGGGTGTCCGAATCCAGAAAACTGGTAATATAGCGAGCCGTTGGTGGTAGTGAGGTTCTCCAGCCCGGAAAATCTCGGCAGGGTCTGATCAAAGAGGGGAGTTCCGTTGAACCCGTCAAAGATGGTCAGGTGTGACTCGCCATCGTCTAACACGTGCGCAGCAATTTTGCCATCCCACGCCACGGTGTTCAAGAGAGGGTGACGCGGTTGAGACTCAATAAGTGGATGACGAGTCCCATCGGGTATGAGAATCTTGCTAATCTGAGAGTGTGGTCTTTGGGAAGTCAGGGCCAGCAATCAGTCACCCTCCCAAAAAGCGTGCAGCGTCACATCACCCGGGTCAAGCAATAACTCGGCAGACCGTTCGGGATTTTTGAGATCTAGCGCAATGAGCACGTTACGAGTCCAGCCGTAGTGGACATTGACGACCAGCTGGTCACAGGATTTTGATAGCAACAGCCGGGGAATGGCCCTAGGGTCATGTGGGGGTTGAAAGACCAGGACATCTTCGCTCCCGTCGCTTCCTAACGTGTGGTAGAACACAGCCACATGGTAAAAACGGCCCCTAACTTCAGGATATTCCCCGGGGAGTGGGTAGCGGATGTAAAAAATCCTGACTGTCCGGGAATAAAAGCCACCGAGGCGTGACGCGCCTCTGGATCCGATCGCCTAACAGTTTTTGCTGATCCAAGTCATAGACCTTAAGGGTCGCCCACTTGTCACCCTGGTGGGATATGCCAAACAAGACGTATCGTCCATCGTGCGACAGATCGGCCCGATCCACGTGCGCGGGCTGTCCGTCACGGCCCTGATAGAGTAGGGTGTCCTGGCGCCCGGTAGGGGCATGAATCTCCGGACGTTCTTTCAAGTGACCGAACCGCTCTTTCAGGGAGGCTTTCATTCCATATTGCCCGATGGTGTGGGCGGTAAAGGCGCGTTGCTGGGCTGACCACTCATGGGTAGCTGGGCTTTCGCCCTCCTCGAGCCAGCGATAAGGGTCTATGACTTCGTGACCATGGATGCGGTCAACAACGGGCCTAATTTCCGTCTTCGGATGCAATGGCCTTTGCCACCTGGACCGGC
>JAJZXX010000006.1:6124-12101 GCA_021806205.1 Bacillota bacterium
TGGGTAGCTGGGCTTTCGCCCTCCTCGAGCCAGCGATAAGGGTCTATGACTTCGTGACCATGGATGCGGTCAACAACGGGCCTAATTTCCGTCTTCGGATGCAATGGCCTTTGCCACCTGGACCGGCGCGGCGCTGGCTCGTTCGACAGCATTGACGATGTTTTGGTAACCCGTGCAGCGGCAGAGATTGCCTGACAGTGCCTCCCGAATTTGGGCGCGCGTCGGATGCGGGTTCTGGGATAGGAAGTGTGTGGCCGTGATAAGAAAACCCGGAGTGCAAAAACCACACTGCAGGGCATGTTCCTGCCAAAAGGCATTTTGCACGGCGCTCAGCTGGCCATTTTGCGCGAGCCCTTCGACCGTGACAATTTCGGCGCCGTCGGCCATGACCGCCAAGGTCAGGCAAGAACGCACCGGTCTTGCATCCAAAAGGACGGTGCAGGCTCCACAGACACCCTGCTCGCAGCCCAGATGGGTTCCGGTGAGTCCTAGATTTTCGCGCAGGACATCTGCCAATAACCAGCGCGGCTCTACGTCCAAGTGGTGAGGCGTGCCGTTCACGGTGAGGTTAATGGCCACCATTATGGAAGCCTCCTTTGTGTTAGGGTCCCGTCGTCGGTGCTTTGAGCCAGGCCAATCTCTTTAAGCGCTTCTAAGACTAAATGCGATACCAGTTTCCGGCGATAGTCGGCACTTGCGTTAAAATCGTCAGTGGGCTCGATTTCATGGGTAATGGACTCGGCGATATCACGAAACAGATCGTTGGTTGAAGCCTCGTTAATCCACTGGCACTCCCACTCGGGGTTGCGCCACGGCACATCTCCTATTCCCCCAAGTGCGACGGAAAAAGATTCCACCAGACCCGTGGGTGTCGTAGACAGAGTGACTGCCGCAATTGCCAAGGCAAAGTCCCCAGACCGAATCGCGTATTCGGCGATATGGCCCCGTGCTTTTTGACGGGGCATGACGATCGCGGTCACTAGTTCATTGGGGGCTAAGGCGGTCACAAAGTAACTCAGAAAGAACTCCCGAGCACTTATTGAGCGGGTTTCTTGCCGGGATTGCACGACCATGTCCCAGTCTAGCAATGTGGCCAGTACCGGCAGTTCCGCCTGGGGATCGGCGTGAGAGAGACTTCCACCGATTGTGCCGCGCGTTCGAATCGCCTCATGACCTATCAGCCGTTCGGCCTGGCCAATCATGGGGACCTGGCGTTGGAGCACGCGGTTAAATTGAAGCTGATAATGCCTTACGAGTGCGCCCACAATGATGTGATCGTTCTCTTCCCGAATCGCCTTAAGTTCGGCAATTCCGTTAATGTCGATGAGGGTGTGAGGACGGGCTAAGCGCATATTCATCATCGGAATCAGACTTTGCCCCCCGGCTAAAATCTTGGCGTCTTCCAGGTCTTCCAGATAGGCCAGGGCCTCGGGGACGGAGGTAGGGCGCCTATAGTCAAAAGATGGCGGTTTCACGCGTTCTCTCCCCTTTCTTGCAGGGATTTGAATAGCCGGCCCGGCGTAATGGGAGCGTAATCCAGCCTAAGCCCAACGTCACGAAAGGCGTCCTCTACGGCTGACAGCATAATCGCTTGCGAGGGAATAATCCCCGCTTCGCCCACCCCTTTGTAACCTTCGGGATTGCTGGGGGCGGGATAGTCGCGATGATAGACCTCAATATCCGGCATTTCGTTGGCGCCGGGAAGCCGATAATCCAGAAACGAGGTGGTTAAGGGTTCGCCATCCGGGCCGAACAGCATTTCCTCATAGAGTGCCGAGCCTAGTCCTTGAACGGCGCCTCCGATGACTTGACCATTGGCCAAGAGCGGATTCACCACCCTTCCGCTATCATGCAAGATCACGTAGCGCTCGATCCGAACAGCAGCCGTGGACGGGTTCACGGCAATGATGACGCCGTGCGATCCAAAGCCATAAGTGGCGGAACTTGACGAAAAATAATCCTCATGGGTGGGCCACTCGGGATGGCTTTGGGATTGCCACGCATCCGCGAGGGCTTTCCAATCGTGCGAAACGCTGGGCACGCCTTTAACGAAAAATTGGCCGTTATCAAACACGACATCATCCACATGCGCCTCTAAGAGGTCGGCTGCGATGGCGCGGGTTTTGTCGATAAAGCCTTGAGCAGCCACACGGACTGCGTTTCCGGCCATGATGATGGTGCGGCTTCCAAAGGTCCCGATAGACCGCGCAATCCGACCGGTATCTCCTTCGATGACGGTGACTTGCTCCATGGGGATACTCAGCGCATCGGCCGCGAGTTGGGCCAAGGCCGTGCGATGTCCCTGACCTTGGTTGGTGGCACCCGTGGTGAGAAGGATTTGACCGGACGGATTGAGTTGAAAACGCACGCCTTCAAAGCCAAACCCGGCCGAAATCTCGACGGAGTTGGAAACGCCTAGTCCCAAACGAATGCCCTGTTGGCGGGCTTCGGATTGCCTCATGCGGAACGCATCGATATCGAGTTCCTCCAAAAGATCTTGAAAGACGCGTGGATAATTTCCCGAGTCGAGCGTGACACCTTCGATCCCAGTGGCATAAGGAAAGTCCTTGGGCGCTACCAAATTTTTCATTTTCAGTTCTAGACGGTCCCATCCCAGTTGATCCGCTGCCCGATCCAGCATGCGCTCAATAATATAGTGTCCTTGCGGACGGCCTGCGCCGCGATAGGGCGCCTGAGGCACTTTGTTGGTCATGACGGTGTAGCCTTCGATGTACAGGTTGGGAATGCGGTAAGGCCCCGGAATGTTGCGGGCGGTATTTTGAGAGACCAGCATGCCGCCGCCCGCAAACGCCCCATTGTCTTGGTAGTAGGTATCATGCAACGCGACAATCATTCCCTCTTGACTGAACCCGAGTGTAACGTGATGTACTTGTTCGCGTTCCTGATAGGTGCCAAAAAATTCCTCAAACCGATCTCCGGACCACTTGACCGGTTGGGCGAGTGTCTTCGCTAAATAGGTCACGAGCGCTTCCTCAGGGTAGCTGCCGTTTTTCACCCCAAATCCGCCGCCGACTTCAGGTGCCACCACCCGGACTTTCTCTGGGTCCATGCCCCACAAGTTGGCAATGCGCTCTTGGGCGCGGTGCACAGACTGGGTGGCGTGGTATACCAAAAGCTCCCCGCTCGATGGGTCGTATTGGGCGGCTAGAGCCCGTGGCTCCATGGGCTGGGCGCTGACACGCCCCATCCTCAAGGTGGCGTTCACCACATGATGGGCCGTCCTAAGGGCCTGAACACCGTCACCGCTTTGCTTTTCAAAATGTTCGAGTACGTTGGTGCCAAATTCGGGGTGCAAGAGGTTCTCATCGCGTGCAGCAATTTCGGCGTTAGTGATGGCCGGGAGCGGTTCGTAATCAATCTCGACGAGGTCGGCTGCATCTTCAGCGATGTAGCGGCTATCTGCCAAAATAGCGACAATAGGCTGGCCGACGTAGTGGACCCGGTCATAAGCCAGAATGGGGGGCGCCATCGGCTCCATGCCCGGTAATCGGCGCTTGAGATCCGGATATTCAGATGCCGTTACAATGGCGTGAACCCCGGGGATTTTAGCGGCCGTGCCGCAACGAATGTCTTTGATCAGGGCATGGGCATGGGAAGACCGCACGAGCGCCATTACCCACTGATGGTCAAAGTGAATATCGCTCACATAGGTTCCCTGTCCTTGAATGAGATGAGGATCTTCCATGCGCGGGATGGGCCGGCCTGTAAACGGAGTCGATGTGTTGGGCATGACGCGTCACCTCTGTTCTAATTCAACACTCCTTAGCTTATCAAATTAAAGCAAGCCGGACATGACTCTTAGAGAAAAAGGATGCGGATGTTGGGCGCTATAGAAGATACAAACCACGTGTTGGATTTCTATGGATGGCCGAAACGCTATTCCCAAAAACCCCTGATTCTTGCGGACCTTTTTCGATGAGCCCACGGGAGTTAAATAGGGCAGTGGCCATCCATCTAAGTTCAGTCGGGATCATTGTGAAGGGCACCTTCTCATCACGATCGGTGGGCTGGCCCGAAATGGCGGTTAGGGTATCATTAGAGGTGTTGACCTTGCGGGCGGATGCCTTACGAAGTTGGATCTGTGACGGGACACGGTGCATGCGGCGGATGCGGGTGTGGAGGGATGGACTTCGTCTCTGCTCTGACCAGGACTTCGCATCCTCGCGCGCATTGGAAGGAAGTACGAGACCCAAAGAATTCTGAAACTCAATCGGGAAAATCTGGATCAACTTCTGGCACAATCAGGCAGACGAGGCCAATGTGGCATCCTTATTGTAGCCTCGTGGAACAGTTCCGGGAATTGATTGTCATTCGGGAGGTCGCTATCTTATGCTCACCGTCTATGGCGCGACGGTCGTGACACTCATGATGGTTTTTTACGCTTTGGAGAGCCGTTCACCCTGGTTTACGTTAGCGTTCGCGGCCTCGTGTTGGGGGTCGGCCAGTTACGGCTTTCTTGCCGGAACGTGGCCCTTTGGAATCGTAGAAACGGTGTGGGGGGTAATCGCGCTACTTAAGTGGCGTCGATTATACCGTGCGGCTCTCTAAAAGATTTGGGAGTTCCCACCTAGGACATGTATCATTAATGCCCATGATCCCGTGGGGACGGAATTCGGTGCGCTTTGCCTGCCCAAAATTTCCTGGGTCGTTTCCAGAGTTGCTGTGTCGCCATGATAGTAAGATGGGACCCGCTGGACAGAGCGGACGGGGAGTTGCTGGCGGCGACAAGTTTCGAATTTGGCGCCCGGCAGTGGGGCGGCTTTTGAAGTGGCCAACCTGACATTAAGATGCGGGTGCCTGGAAAATTTTGCAGTCTGTCCCACTTGTTTAAGGTTACGCGGTATCGAGACAATAATGAGCACAATGGTGCGATAGATCGGATGGCGGGCTGTCAAGCTCCTAAGCTGATCGTCTGGCGATTCTTATGGCGGGTAGCTTTGGAACGCGCACGCACGCCATACCCATGCAACAATAGGCACGATATAATCGTCAAAGATACTGCGGAGACATTCTGAGGGAGGGACCTATGGGACAGCGAAAAGACCCTCCAAAGACAAAGAAGCCTCGTCGGCGACGGTTTCGCATGCGTTGGCGTCGCTTGATTTGGCTATTCATCATGGTGGGCATTATCGTTCCTGCGTTGGGACTGGGATGGGGCGTATTTCGCGCTCGATCGGAGGCTAAGGCTTTAAAGGCAGACTTTCATGCTAAAAACTTTGTGGGATTGGCTTCGACCATTCAACATTTGGGGACAACGCTAGGCCTGATGCGCATGGAGTATTTACTTTTGGGTTGGACAGATGTGCTTCCTGTCATACGAGGTTATTACCTCAATGGTTTAGATCTCTTAACTGCGGGTCACGACGAGCTTTACGTGTTCGGCAAGGTTTTGCCGCCGGTGATGCAAGCGGCTCAAACATCGGGGACGACTCGTCAGAAGTCTCAGGCAGTGGGACAAGCGGTCACGCGCGCGGGAACGCTCATGACCGCGTTAAAATCCCAGCTTCTTGCCGCCAATGCGGCGGTTCAGCACATGAACCCGTCCCGGATGCCGCGGGTTTTAGAGAATAAGGGACTGAATGTCTTGGCGTTGCGATCGATGAGTCGGACAGTCATTCAATGGCTTCCAGCCATGACCGGACCTCATCCGGTGCTAGCCGATTTGTTGGGTTTGCCGCACTTGCACCGCTATCTCTTGATTTTTCAAAACAGTGGTGAGTTACGGGCGACGGGTGGTTTTATGACGGCCTACTCTTACGTGACGTTCCAAGACGGGAACCTCGGCAAGCTCGCCTCTCATAACATCGAAGTATTGGACAAACAGGTGACCTACCAGCCTTCCGTTCCGCTTCCGGTGACTTATTTGCCGGTGACATATTGGCACTTACGAGATGCCAATACCGCAATGTCTTCGCCTTTGGGGGCCATTCCCGATGTGCCCGAAGCGGTGGGGAAT
>JAJZXX010000174.1 GCA_021806205.1 Bacillota bacterium
AAGGCTTGCATCGTCTACTAAGTCTGTATGAGTCGACACGTCTACGCTGGCAATGAACCGCTGTATACCGAACGGTACGTACAGTGGTGTGAGAGGGCGCGGGTTAGTCACCCGCCCCTACTCGATAGACCAATCGCACTGCCATCAGCCTCAGGCGGAGCCGAGTCGGCCGCGTTTTCTTTTCGAGTCGGCGCAAATCCTTTACCGAATAACCGTGGGTGTTCGTGATTTTGACCATTCGACACTCCTCCCGACCGAATACTTCGCCGCATCAGAGGTCGAATCCTTTGAGGTTAGATAATTGTGGGAAAATTAATTTTCATTAATATAGCATCGGTGTTAATCACTACTTGGGCAATACGGTTATTGTCTGCTTCAAAGTAGGCTGAGCAGCATCGATATTACTTCGGATGATAATTGTCGCCTTCCCAGGTTTTTTAGCGATTGCGTAGACGGCAAAATAATTTCGCCTTGAAATCGTTATAACCGACGGATTGGATGAGGTTTCCGAGTATGAATAGTCTACCTTATGGGGCGATAATGCTTGACCCTGGGCATTCTCCTCAATTAAAAAAAGAGGATCGTTTAGATGGAATAGAGCCTCACCGAGCGACTCCCCTACATGCATAGTTTTGGGAAGAGTGGCGGTCTGCTCGAGGTTTGCCTGATCTATGGACGTTCCCCACCCGAACCCTGTGACATAATTGGCAGGTGACACAGGTAAAATGTAGTAATCAGCCACAGCGCTATGGCCAGTTAAGCTGGTGTAAATGTTGCAGATATCTCCCTGAATCCCAGTGAAGGTAATGGCTAGCGTTCCCCTCCCCCCTTTAATGGGCATAAGGTAGGGGTGCGATGAAGTCCACGCACTTGACCCAGCAATCGCTGCATTTGGGCACCCGGAGTATAGCCCATGGGCTTTAACATCCACGGTGTAGTTCCCCGAAACTGGGTTTTGCCACTGATCTGCCACCTGAATTGGTATATTTATAGGTACCGTCTGCCCTATCTCAACGTCATACTCTCCGCCTCCGCATCCAAATTGGTCGCAGTTTGTCCCAGACGGTAGCGCATATTTTGCTGGGCCGGTTTGGAACCGATATGAAGTCGTCTTTGTTTGATGCAACGAAAGGTCCGTCACTGTGATCGTTGCGTCCCTTTGGCCGACATGATGGTTGGTCACGGTGAAGTGAAACTTGCCGCCGTTAGCTCGAGAGAGGAAGGCGTGCATAAAGCCGGGGTTTTGAATTGTCTTGGTGCTGTTGCCGGCCTTGAAGAGCATGATCCCCCCCACGGCGCTTCGATTATCAGTGATTCTCAGCCATTGTGTGAATGGTGGTGGCGCGGGCTGATGCCGGGCGTTCAAGTATTGAACCGTATAGCGTGTGCCCTCTGCCAATGTTTTTTGCATTATTTGAAGTGTTGAACCCAACTGGGAAAGATGGGAGCCACGAGATTTGGATATAGTGGTGGCTGCAACAGCAAATGTGATAATTAGAATGGCTCCAAAAACTGCCGTTATTAAACGGGTAGGCTTTAGCATGTTGATACCTCTCTTTCAAAATATGGAAATTGTCCCCAAAGTACAATTTATTTTTCCATAGTTCCGGCATTATTCCTCTCCTTATGACAACCTGCCGTTATTTTACTATAGCCGGATACTGGACTATGTTAAATTACCTATCATTTAGTGGCATGCCACCCCTCAAACCGCCGCAAAACGCATTCTTGTTCCTTCGTCTTCGCCCCACCCTCACTCATGGCCTCGCCCAACAGGCCAGCCAACTCACCAATCCGCCGTTCGGATAGGCCCCGTGCCCGTAACGCCGACAACCAGGCGTCGACCTGGTAGCCTAACTGCTCTTCGTCGTGTAAATAGTCTCTCATCACCGTCACCCGCCGTTTTTCTTTTAGTGCAGCGGGACAGTGGTACAGGATTCCTACCCATCGTTCGACAGGGATCGACACCATGGCCTTTTAAATATCCGCCTGATGGGGAATCCCCGGCTATGCATCAATTGCCGGGTGTGCTAAACTACCTTATGTAGTGCTCTTATCACGAGCGGTCGAGGGATGGGCCCGATGACGCCGCAGCAACCGGCCAACAGCCGGTGCTAATTCCCACCCCGCCGAGGGGAGAGATAAGGGGAGAGACGTGCGAGTCCTGGCTTTCTCCGCTCGGGGGGAAGCCAACTTTTATTGAGGGGGACTCGTTATGTGGCTGGAAGAGATTCAGACCCAGTTTGTCCGTGACCGCATGCAGGAGACATCGTTTGTGAGGCGGGGGTATATTAACGACCTCTACCTGATTGAGCAACTGCAAAGTGGTCGCAACCTGGGCATGGCGTTTCATATGGGCCGCGGGGCCCAAAAGCTGTACACTCGCTACCCCGCCGAGGCCGAGTGCATTCGCTTGGAAATCCGGGAGGGGCAGTATGTCGACCCCGCGCGTTTTACGGCCGAGCACCGGCAATTGGCCGATGCGTGGGTGGTTCGTCAACGCGCACGAGCCGCTGCTGAGCGACGAGTGGACGCCCGTGAGCGTGCCGCGGATGCCATCGAGCACGCAACCACAGTTCAGCAGGAACGGAATGTATGGCGACAAATGGGAGGCGGTTTGTAATCCGTGCCGAGCGGTTCGCCCCGACACGGTTTCTCCCCATCGGGGCGTTACTGCCTGATCTGCCGCGGCACCCAGTCGTGTTGTAGGAAGGAGTTCTCATGCTACCCGAGCCTCCAAAAGATGAAAAGCCCAACATCCAAGGCCCAGGCCACACGGTGCCCATTATGCGGTCGCGGGTCATTGACGGGTTTCGAGTGACCGTGACGCAGTACACGCAATACGCTAACTGTTCGGAGATGGATCTGATCGCGGACCTGCTGGACACTAACCCCTTGACATATCTCGGCCTTTTGGACCTCCAAGCCACGATCCCGGGCTATCGGGTGTGGCGGAATGGCGGGTATACGGGGCAACATGCGATGCTCAAGCGTTACATCGTGAGTCCTCGGTTGCCGGATGTTGGGTTCGCCGGTCTGACCGTGAACATTTCTGCGTTCAGTTTAGGCAAGGACCGCCTGCGCGAGCGGGTATCAGGGTGGACCCTGGTCGAGATTCCAAAACTGCAGTTCACGCTATGACAGACCCAAAAGGGGTGGTTCCCCTGGAGCTACCAGGGTAAACCCTACTAAAACTCCGTGATGCCAATTAGTAGAGCACCATGAGGTGAGAAAGGGGTTGCAGCCGAACGGGAAGCGAGTTCCGGGCCAGTGGAATGGCGTCGCCAAAACGGGTGCCAGGCATCCGACGCCATGCGACCGGAGACTCCATTCCATTGGGGCACTGTTGTTTTATGAAGGAGAAAAGGATGGTGGTTCGCCCCGACAAGGCTGACGCCACATCGGCGCGTGCCTATTCGATGCCGCCGCAACACCCACGCGCTACGCAGCGACCGGGACGGGCGGGGTCAGGGAAGTGCCACGCCCACCACTCGTGACGACAATCCTACCCCCTTCGCTCCACCTTCGCCGTAGCGTTCGAGGCAGAGACCCCCGAGCCGTCAAATATACCGACGGCCTGCCGCGTGGCTCCTCCCTTCGGGAATCTGCGACCAGTGCTGATAACACGCGTGGGTTGCATCGGCATGGCCGGTGCAATAGAAGTACGCGGTACCGGGAATTACGTAGGTGGCCGCGTCTCCACACCAGCAGGACTTGGGGGTGTTTCGTGGGGCCGCAAGGGTGGCGTGATGGCGACGGTTGTCTGTGGCGTGGTCATGACCCGTGTAAACCTCCCGGGCCAGGGTTCGACACAATGCGGCACGAGTCCTGTTTCAAACTGGATAACATTTTGGAGGGAAGGAATCGAGTTCCTTAAATAGGGTCCGAGGGCCGATCGAGTCGAAATGCCGGAGGGCAACAAGTAGGGACAACGACACACACAGCGATGGCTCCGGAGACCTCGGTGGATTCGTAGAACATGGCACCGCACAAACCGGAGGAAAAAACCGGGCAGAGGATCCGGGTACCGAACCGTCGATAGGCGAAACCGAATGGCCGGGAATGCCCACCGTGACAGCCCATGATATTTATTAGCCCTTGTCATTTGGCGGCGCTTGGAGTCAAAGACTACACTAATACAATAATACAATCGATAGGATGGGCCTAATGACTACTAACACAGGTGACCGATCACTCGTTATGTCGTCCAGGGTTGTGAATGGCATTTATTCCGGGTTGCTAGGCGTTATGGCTTATATTTATGGACAATGGAGTCATAGCGTTTCCGTTGATTTGTTAATCGTTGGGGCAATTCTGCTTGGGCTACTCACCTACTTGAATTTTGGCTTAGCTAGCCTATTTATGGTGGCAGGGATTTGGTATACGCTTTGGCGGGTAAGCATGGTGGCAGCTCTAGCATTTATGCTGGTTCTCTTTTTAGTTTGGGCCTTTGGTGGTGGTGACCGCAGGCTGTTATCGCTTGCCTTATCCTCACCGATTTGCGTATGGCTCCATGTCGGGTTTCTTCCTCCGTTATTGGCTTTTGGGCTATTAAGTACATATGCAGGTGTCTATGTTGGTGTGGCTGTGGTGCTCTTATCCGGGCTTGTGGCAGCTTTTAGTGGATCGAGCTTTCTCTACTACTTTATCGGACCAGTTCATTTTACAGGGTTTGCCTTGCGGTCGACGTACCCGCAGCTGGCGGTTGCAACATTAAAGGTACCTCACTTGCCTACTTTAGCCCCGAGTTTTATGCCGTTGTGGTATTGGCATTTCATGTTTTGGACCGCTGGAGTTGCATACCCGTCATCAAAGTCCTTAATGGTTCTCGTTCAGCACCATGTGACACACGTTAGCTTGTTTCGCTTTATTTCGGCACAAAAACTCGCGTTGATCAAATCCGAGATCGGCACATGGTACGTGTGGCGCGGACTGATTCATAAGATCGGAATTCGTGTAGCATTGTTGGCCATCGTTTCTCCCGCGATTATGCGGTTGTTTTTTCAAGTGAATAAAGACAGTTTTTTGAGGCAGCGGTTGATTGGAGGTATTATTGCACTGATCACCGTCGGCACTGTGATGGTGGTTAGTGGGACAGCGACTTGGCTGGGGGGACTTACAGATCTCTTATCGGTGCTCGCTTTGGGTATATTTCTTGTGGGGTACGAGTGGCAATCTGGCCGTATCAAGGAATTAGGCTGGCTTTTAGGTCGTCTTTCGAGGTATAGCGTTAATCAACTTTCGATTCAGTCTACTTCTAGCACCGACTCCCCAGCACGCCCGTCGTTATCTCAAGTACTGCATGAGTCGCCCGCAATGGTAGAGCTCGAATCCGTCATTGGTATGGCGGAAGTAAAGGATTTCGTGCGGGAAATTCATTCACTGGCTCGTGTTCAAAAACTGCGACGAGGGACCCATGTTGAAACGTCCCAGACATGGCACATGATTTTTACAGGGAATCCTGGAACCGGGAAAACCACGATTGCTAGAATAATTGGACGGGTTTTACGGGAACAGGGATTTTTGTCTTCGGGGCAATTTGTCGAGGTAACACGGGCAGATTTGGTCGCTGGATATATAGGGCACACTGCCATTAAGACGCAGGAAAAAGTTCGTCAGGCAATAGGTGGAGTATTGTTTGTCGATGAAGCCTATAGCTTGGCGCGGGGTTCAGAATCATTTGATTTTGGCCGCGAGGCGATTGACACCTTGGTACAATCGCTAGAAGAGCATCGTGAGAACTTAGTGGTGATTATTGCTGGCTATCCGACCGAAATGGAGTCGTTTTTTGAATCCAACCCAGGCTTACGTTCCCGTTTTCCTCATCACATTAATTTTCCCGACTATACTCCGGCTGAGATTTATGAGATTACCGCTGCGATGGTTCGTGCGAGAGGCTTGGTTTTAGAGGAGAAGAACGCCAAACGCGCAATCGAAAAAATTATTGAACGGTCGCAACTGAAAGGACAGACTGACGCTGGAAATGGCCGGTTAGCTCGGAATCTTGTCGATACCGCCATTCGGCAGCAAAGCAAGCGATTAGGACAAATTCCACATGGGGAAATCACCAAGATCATGCTCCAAACCTTAACTCAGGAGGATTTTGGATATACTATCGAGCTACCGGCAATTACAGTAGTCATGGATAAGCTGGATGCCATGGTGGGACTGAGCGAACCAAAGCAGCAGATTCGAGCGCTTCACGCCCTGCTGGTGACTCACGATATGCGACAAAAAGCTGGGTTGCCGACGGAGCCACAAAATATGCATACAGTGTTTACGGGAAATCCCGGTACCGGCAAAACGACTGTGGCTCGCCTTTATGCGAAAATGCTTTATTCAATGCAATACCTGAAACGTGGTCATTTGGTGGAGGTTGACCGCAGTCATCTTGTGATGGGATTTCGCGGTGAGACAGCGACTAAAGTGCAGGCGATCTTTAAGAAGTCGTTAGGGGGTGTTTTGTTTATCGACGAGGCGTATTCGCTGAACCGTGGGATAAATGATCCGTTTGGTGCGGAGGCGGTGGATACGTTGATAAAGTTGATGGAGGACTTCCGTGATGAAGTGGTAGTGATTATCGCGGGGTATCGGCAGCCTCTTGAAGAATTTTTAGCGACCAATCCAGGTCTATCTTCTCGCTTCGCGAATCGTGTTCACTTTTCGGATTACTCCGAAGATGAATTGATAGAAATTGCGCGGGGCGAATATAGTCGACGAGGGTATACCATCAGTGACGAGACCATGGCACAATTGCGGGAAGTATTGATGCAGGAATCGGTGCAAGCGAACTTTGGCAATGCGCGTGCTGTAATTAATCGGGTGGAAGGGAGCATCCGGTCCCATGCGATTCGCACGGCGCAATTAAGTGCGCCGTCGGTTGAACAGCTTTCTACCATTGTGGAAAGAGATATCGTGGCTCGGGACAACGATAAAGCGACTGATACGAATGAGGGATACACGACTTAGGCATATACGGGATCCTTTTTAGCGGTTGAACTGGTGCGGTAGATGGCTAGCGGGGAAACTGGTCGTCGCTGGACATAATCGGTCGAGGGTTATCCAGGTTAACGACACCGTGTCTGAGCGACGTGGTCGAATAGCTTCCCGGCCACCAACGCTAAGTTCTCGGATTGATTGGAAAAACTTTCGAAAGACGTCCCCAGGTCCGAGTACGTCGTCAGCAGGATGCCACTGCTCCCTAAAGGCGATCCACGCCGGCCCTTGCTGAACTTCGAGCCAAGCCGCGACCGCCTGTTCGAAGGTGGTTAGCTGAGACTCATCCCACCATCCGCGATGGAGGGCATAATGCCCGTGACTCAAGCCGTCGTTAATACATCACTGGTGCAATATGTACGGATCGCGTCCATGTTGCCATGTTCGTAGAGCGGCCCAACGTGACTCCCATCAACGCCCATCTTGCCCGGGATGCCTAAGACCATCGCCATCTCATCAAGTTTGATCCGCGGGCTGGCACCGTAAAAGCTAAGAACATCCATTAAATCGATGTGACTCTCCTCATCGAATCGCTTTCGGTATCCGACGGCCGCCGAACTTAAAAATGCCTATCGACTCTACCGATCCGAACATCACCCCGATAGGTTTGCAATGGCCGCTGCCAAAGTACAGGCCAATGAAGATTTGATCAGCCCCAGGGGCTCACGGACCGCCACCATTAGACGATCGGATCGACCTCCGAAAGGTGCTGGTGCAGCCGCTAAACAGCGCATTCGGACATTTGTTACAACCGATACAGACGATACACGTTCTTGATATGTTTGTATCATCTGTAACATTTGGCGCGTTTCGGGTATACTCCGGCCAAGGAGGCGCCGTGATGCATAATCCGTTCAATCCCTATCAACCTGCAGAGGGCCCCTTGTTTGCCAATCGCAAACGTGAGCAAGAGTGGTTTGCCCGCGACTTCATTCCGAGTCTTGCCCCCGACAGCCTGGGAACCTATAATGCAGCTATTTTAGGACCGTGGGGCATTGGCAAGTCGAGCTTGGTACGCCAACTACGGTTTATGACTGTCGCCATGGCGGCCGATCAGCCTGCCATGGCCTTCTTGAGTTGCACAGCGGGATTTGGTTCTCTAATGGGCGTCTGTGCCGCCATTGTGAACACCTTGCGCCAAGAGGTGCTACGGCTGTCTCGATGGGATCAAGCGCTTATGGACGAACTCGATCGCTGGTCATTCGAATTCCGTGTTCCTGGCTTAAGTGCCAGACGCCAACAGCGCAAGACTCCCGAAAACACCGTCAGTGCCGCAGAATTTCTTCGCCAGGCCTTGTTACACCTGTGGGAGAAAGCCTTTCGAGCGCTTGGGTATGGAGTCATCATCGTACTCGACGATGTAAACCTCCTCCAAACGATTGATCCGAACGCCTTAATGCTACTCCGCGCTGTGTTTCAAGACTTGCACATGTATCACGCGCGCTATGCCTTAGTCGTCACTGGCCCGACCGATCTCTTTAGTGGAGTGCGCGATATCGCCGAACCCTTGACACGATTTTTTGAGCACCTAACACTCACAGCCCTATCGCGCGATGACGTGGGCGGTGCCATTCGGGAACCGATCCGTGCGAGTGGGGTTCCCCTCCGCGTCGATGACGATGCGGTGTCCTGGATCTGGGAACGGACACAAGGCCATCCCTATTTTGTCACCTATATGATGCATTATGTCTTTCAAACGGCTATCGATCAGGGATGGGACCGCATTACGCCCACCCGGCTGCAAACCCAATGGCCGAATACGATGGCGCGATTGGCCCGCAGCAAATTCATGGACGATTGGAACGCGGCCACGCCGTCTGAGCAGCAGGCGCTCCTCGCGCTGGCCCAAGGGCACGCAGGTGTCGCGAATCGGGGGTTAGTCACCCGCCTCATCCGCAAGGGCTTGGTGACCAAAATTGACCGCGGACAGTATCGTTTGTATCATCCCCTATTTCAGGAGTATGTGCTCGCGATCGCCCTCGCACCCCCGTAGAAAAGGAGCCGTGGATTATCATGCGCCTGATCTTCGCCGAAAAACCCTCCCTGGCCCTGGATATCGCGCGGGCTCTCGGAGCCCGTGGATCGATTGTGGCTCTCTGAAAACACGGCACCCGCGATTCGTGCCGCCTTGGGCGCTATGAAACCCGGTCGTGCCTATGACGCGTTGGCCCAAGCCGCCCAGGCTCGCGCTCAAGCGGACTGGCTGGTAGGCCTGAATGCCACCCGGGCTTTTTCGCTCCGTCATGGACAACCCGGACAACCGCTGTCGGTCGGCCGGGTGCAGTCGCCGACACTCAAAATCATTGTCGATCGCGATTGGGCCATCGGCCAATTTCAACCCGTGCCCCATTGGGAACTGGCGGTCGACTTCGCAGCAGCGGCCGGTACGTACACGGGGGTGTGGCAAGGGAACCCGGAGGAACACCCCAGCCGGATTGCGACGGAAGCGGCCGCTCAGGCCCTGGCCCAAAAAGTTCGCCCGGGACGGCCGGACGTATTGAAAGTGTGGAGACCAAACGGGTGACGGTCAAACCGCCGTTGTTCTTCAATCTGAATGATCTCCAATAAAGAGGCGAACCGCCGACTGGGGCTTACGGCCCAGCAGACCTTGATCAGCTCGGGACTTTGGCTTATCATCGCTCTACAACTCCTTATCGCGGTCGCGCAGACCTCGTGATGAGGAGTTGTGTTCGTCATGCCGTATGGAAGTTCCTACCAGCTATCACAATTTTGAGGTGTACCCGAAAAACCACCCCAACACCCCGATCTGGAGTTCTTGCGTGCAATCTGCTCAATCATGCCGACGACAGCGACCACGATACGCTGGTCGAAAGCATCTTTGCGCCGGATTCGCTCGATAAGCTGAATCGCCTCGAATCGGATCATCCCGGCGCGTACGTGACTATCCGTGAGGCTTGCCAAGCTCACCGAATCCCCATCGGCAAGCTGGAGGCGGCCATGGCGGGGCCTGCGAAATCGGTGGAGCACGCACAAGCCGAAGAGGCGGCCAAGCAACGCCGCCAGCAGTTTTATGCCGTCCCCGGCGGCATCGACCTGCCGCTAGCGCCAGGCTGTGCGATTCCTACGGGGTACAGCGTGTAGGCTGGGGAAACGGTTACGGTGGACCCGGAAAAGGGGCAGATCGTCATTGCACCCGCTGGACTTGCCGTGCTGGAACGGTATCGCGATATCGACTCCGGGAAGACGCAGGTGCAGGTCGGCGCGGGGTTTGACGGCGCGAAACGGTGGCACACCGTAGACGTACCCCGGCAGACGATTGCCAGCACTAGTCAAATCGTGGGACTGGCGGACTATGACTTTCCCATCAGCAGTCTCAACGCGCGGCAAATCGTGGAGTACCTCGCGCAGTATGAGACCAAAAATCGTTGCGCGATGGCGCTCCGCCAGACAACCGGACATCTCGGGTGGCAAGTGGCCCATGGATACGTGATGAGATTCTTGGCCGGGCCTGAGACGTTCATTTCGCTCCAAAAAGGTGAAATGTTCAGTTTCTTCCCCCCAATCCCGCAGACGGGCAATTCGTCGATGGGTTCGTCAGTGGCGGAGACCTGACTTCGTGGATACACGAGGTAGCCCAGCCGATTCTTCGCTACCCCAAAGCTACCGTGGGAATGGTGGCAAGTTTCGCAGTGCCACTCCTGAAAGTGCTCCACCATCCCAATTTTGTGGTGGATTTTGCGGGCGTAACCTCGCAGGGCAAGACCACCGCCCAACGGGCAGCCGGCAGTGTGTGGGGTTGCGTGGACGAGGCCCAACCTGAAATGAACGTTCTGCAATCGTGGAATGCGACTCAAGTTGGAGTTTCGGAAATGGGACGGATTTTGAGTGGCTTGCCCCTGATCCTTGACGACTCAAAAACCGCCCGCAATGCCAAAAGCGTGGCCGAAATCCTCTATTTGATTGTCGGGTTTTCGGGATCGCTCATGTGGGGCATCTGTGGGGCAGGACGATATCGATACATAGATCGAGTAGATAGATCAGTAGATAATCGGAAGCAAAACCACGAGAACAGGCACACCTCAATCTCGTGAATACATGGTTATGCAAACATATGGCCACGAGTCAAACCAACCGACCTACCTCACCAGGCGCATAATGATCCCCAGCACCATACCCTGGTCTGCCGCGTTTTAAGCCCCGCTGCCGCATGTCGGCGGTCGTGGTGGGGTAGAGGGCGAATTAAGCCGACGGCGCCGTGTGAAGCGTTTAGAGGTTGGCAATACTAGACAATACAGCGCATCAAAATCACATATGGGTTATACTTAGGTCATGGAATGGGATGTTGTGTTTTACGAGACGGGCTCGGGTCAATGCCTGGTCAGGGACTTTTTGGATACGTTAAACGACAAGCAAGGCGCGAAAGTGTTGAGAGGCATGCAACTGGTGCGAGAGTTTGGCCCAGAGCTCGGAATGCCGTATGTTGAGACGATTCAACATGGACTCCAGTGTCTTCGCATCAAGCATGGTAGTGATATTTTCCGAGTTCTTTTTTGCTGGACCCGCTCATACCATCGTTTTCTTGCACGGGTTCCGCAAGAAGACCCCGAAGACGCCACTGCGTGAGACCACCCGGGCCGCGCACTACCGCAGTGATTCCCTCAACCGGAAAGTAGAGGGGCAATGATGAAAAACGACGACTTGCAGCAGTATATTGACCAGCGCATGGCCGATCCGCATTTCAAATCGGCTTGGGATGAAAGCCGATTAGAATATATGGTTGCCCGGCAACTGATTCAATTGCGACGGGAGCAAGGGCTCACGCAAAACCAGTTAGCGCACAAGTTGCATACCCAGCAAAGTGAAATTAGCCGCATTGAGGCGGGCGATCAAAACATTAGTCTCGGCAAGCTGGAGAAGCTTGTGACAGCGCTAGGGGCTCGGGTGTCAATTATCATTGAGCCGAGCGCGGCGAACAGACCTTAAGTCCGTGAGCGGCGCACCACCGATCCAGGACAAACCCCGCCGACGAAAGGCAGGGTATTACTATTCTCGTGACTATGATGTTTTGACTTTCGATCGAAGATCAAACATGCCCCAGGCAGTATCGGCACCCCCTGAATTGGACTCCAGTCCCAGACAGT
>JAJZXX010000009.1 GCA_021806205.1 Bacillota bacterium
ATAGTGGCAGCGTTGTCCATCATTTTGCTCGGAGCGGGGAGTCGGGGCAGACAGCAATTGTTCGATAATCGCTACCGTCGTCAGAATTGATCTAGGTGATCACGGACTTGCGTCGTCGTGTACTAGTACACGACGACGTTAGTTCCTAATCAGAAGAAACATATGTGAATATTAGCTAGGCGACGAAATCGTCAGACTAAGATTACGGATAAATCGATTGGGAGTATCTGTAAATGCCGTGCTAAAACAAGAATAACGGTACGTCAGGACGCCACTGGGAACGAGCGACGGCCTGTTCGTCCGAAAGCTTTACGTTATCAACGCTTTGCGGTATATCCAGCCGACCGCAGCGCGTGCGAAGCCCGCGACGGTCTCATCGAATCTGTAGGCATCGACGGATCGTTCTGGCACGCCCCCGCCAAGCTCCGCTTGGCGACCCCGCGAATTGCCGTCAGGTCCCTCCCACCACCCACTTCCCCCCCAATACGACGACAGGAGTAGCGAGTAGCGCTTCGGATCCGCGGGTTAGGACGCTTGGAGCAGCTCGCCCTGATAGTGCCAGTTAAACGGTTTCGCCAAGTATTGGTTGTAATACGCGATAAATTCGCGCAAGCGTTCTTCTAGCGTCGCTACCGAGGTAAAGCTGGAGCGTTTGTTCAGCAGACGGCGCACCGGAATACTGAACCAACATTCCATTGGATTGCGCCACGAACAATGTTTGGGCGTATAGAGGCACTGCACACGGTGCCCGGCATCTTCTAAAAAGGCCTTCCGACGCGCCTGATCTTTTAAAATGCCCGATTTGCCTTGTTCGCCGAACACCGTGTCCGGGATCTTCAGCCCCTCGTGTTCCACCACGCAGCGGACCAATGTCTCGGATGGATGGTATGACAAAACTCTGTTGGGCCGCGGGCTGAAGCGCCACCACATTGCGGAGATGTTGTGCAAAATCGACTTCGGTGCGCGTCGGCTGAATCAGCGGTGCTTCCACTTGGCCCGTCACGACATTGCGCGCAGCGATCATCCCCGACGTCCCCTGGCGCTGGGATTCAAATTCCAGACCTTCGGGCTTCCCCGGTTCCCTCGGAAGCGGGGGATGGGTCTGCTCGTGGGCTTTAATTCCCGTCATCTCGTCCGTGGAATGTACTTGGACACCGGCTTCGGTCAGCTGCGGCGCTTACCTATACCGGTCGCAGATTCTGCGCACGTTGGCCTCGAACTCCTTGGGATCGTCCACGTCAGGATTTAACCAATAGCGACTCCAATGCGGTTTGAGATCAGCCTCGGCGAGGTAGCGCCCGACTGATCGGGCGGAAATACTCTCTACGATCTCCCGCCCGATGGCCGTATGGGCCAAGGCGGCAGCGGTCCAATGGGAGATCGTTCTCGGGTTTCTCACACGCCATTTGCAGCATGAGGGCCGGCGGGATATTGGTGATTTTGCCCGGATTACCCGAGCGTGGGGCGTCCTCTAGCGCCGCCCCGATGGCCGCGCGTAACGCGCGCGGCCGCTCCGCTTCGGTCCTGTTGAGCGTCGGAGGACTGGCTGCCCAACGCTTGCGCCACGCTTTTACCGTATTGCGATTCACCCCGATGGTGCGGGCAATGTGGGTATTGGTCTTTCCGTCGGCAGCCAGCAAGATAATGGTCGCCCGTTGGGCGAGATGCTGCGGCACATGCGTGCCGTTTTTGAGTTCCTCTAAAATCTGGCGTTGCCGGGGACTCAGGGGAATTTTCGGCGCTTGAAAGAGTTTGAACATTAGGGGCCTCCCTGTCGCGCCCGAGGATTGTGGCCGGTCTAGGGAAGTCGTCCTGGTTTGCGGACGCCTTCAGCCCAAGACATCGACCGATTGGCGCGTTTTCCTAATAATCTCAGGGCCTCGGCAAGTTCAGCCAATTATTACCACGCGCAAAACATTGTGATATCCCGCAACGCCGTCTATTCCCAATTCTTTCCCCTGATTACGGACTTGCGTCGTCGTGTACTAGTGGCATTACCGGGAGGTGGCTATATTTTTTATCAGACTCTTCGAGCTGGGTGCAATTGATAGCGTTGAGAATGAGTAATCTATTTGACACCGTTTGGTCACTACGAGCATTCGGGGCCCCAAGGGACGGAGCTAAGTTTTCGGACAGCGGAGGTGCTCAAACCTTCGGTAAGATGCGGGTCGGCAGGGCACAGATATCTCGGCAAGTTGGCGCGGCAGAAAATTCGGTGCGTGCTATACTTAACTAAAGTAAGAAGACGACTATCTTGAACCGTATCGAAGGAGGCTTTTGCAGTGTCTGAGGTATTGGTCCGGTTTTTAATTGAGCAACTTCCCGAGGGAGGCTATCTCGTGACGAGCGATGAGGTCCCAGGACTTGTCGCGCAGGGGCGAACCGTAACGGAGGCCACAGAGATTGCCCAAGATGTCGTGCGTAGACTGGTTGAGTCTTATCGCGACCACGGAGATCCTCTACCACCTAGCCTGCAACGTGTCTTTTCTGGGCATGGGGAAGTAATCGCGCCGGTCGCGGTGGATTAAATGGGTTTGCTGTCCGGGTTATCTTATCGGGATATCACTCGCAAGCTTCGAGTAGCTGGATTCGAGTTTGACAGGACGGCGAAAGGTAGTCATGAAATTTGGAGAAACAAGCTCGACGGGCGCCGAACAACGGTGCCGCATCATCCCGGAGCGCTACCAGAGGGCACTGTTAGGGCCATCATTCGGCAGGCAGGACTTTCCGTATCCGAATTCATTGATCTTTAGGCGAAGCCCAGCACATCATAGGAGGTACGGCGTCTCATACGAGCATTGGAGTCATTGTCCAAAAAAAGTATCTATTTTCGGCGGTGCATTAAGACCGAGTTGCTATCGATTCCGACAACGCGTCGTACTTATATACATTATTTTCGCGGGCGTCCTAAGGAGCCCAACTGGCTGAGGTAAAGCCGCAAATGCATCAATGGGGTGCGAAAGTCATGAGCCAGTTGCGCATTCCATAACCAATCTGCGTCAGCCGAAGGTTCCTTTTGAGTTGGGGCCGGGCGATGACCCTTGATGTGTTCGCCTGCTACCACACTCAGGCTGACGGCCAGCCAGACAAGAAGCCAAAGCCCCCGCCATTGGGCGGGGGGAGGCCAGAGTGCATAGGCCAATCCGGCGACCAACAACACGATTGCGGTAGCATCCTTGGTACTGGTCATCATTTACCCACTATCCGAACCGGTGTCTCCGCATTCCACCGGTAGCCTAGCGAACGCACCGTTTCGATATAAGCCTGCATGTCTCCCCCCAGCTTTTTCCGGAGATGGCCAATATGCACATCCACCAGTCGTTCATAGCCGTAAAAATTCGGTCCCAAGACCTCTAATAGCAATTGCGGTCGCGGCCAAGCATATCCCGGCCGCGAGATCAAAGCCAACAAAAAATGATACTCTAATGGTGTCAGATTAACCTCTTTCCCATCTTTATATATTTGCCTGCCCTCGTTATCGCACACGAAACCCTTTGCAGTGCGATGATCATCGAGCGTAGCAGTTCGCCTTTGCACGGCCTGCATTCGGGCTGCCAGTTCCTCGATACTGAATGGTTTGATTAGATAGTCATCGGCTCCCTCTCGTAAGCTGCTAATCTTAACCAACGGAATGTCGATGGCGCTAATGATAATAACCGGCAGCCGTGGGTAATGTGCTCGCAATAGCGCGAGGGTCGCTTCCCCCCAGGAATCGCCCAAGTTCAAATCCAGCAGGGCCATCTCGTACTGCTGCTGGCTGGCCAAAAAGCTAGTCATGGTTTGAAACGCATCTACCGTATGGTGCTCGCGATTGATGAGATAGGCGCGGACGTATTCCCAAACGTTCGGGTCGTCCTCGATCAACGCTACCAACATCACACCACCCCACAGGCATTATGGCATCTCTTAATGCCTACGAGAAGGCTCTTCGACTTTGGCAGCCTTGGGTAGGATTGGAGCAGCCTTCACGAAACCTTCACGCAAAAAGCCATGAGCATTTGCTACACTCTTGGCCAACCAGGAGGTGTTGGTGTTGGCTGTGTACGGAGGATTGCTGTCCGTGTTCTTGCGTATTCTGTCGCTTTTGGCGATTCCAGTCGGACTCGTGCTCGTCATCGTCGGTTTAGTCCGCTATTTGTCCCCCCCGCCGTTTGATTCTGCGGAAGTGATCTTGCGGAGGCGGTATGCCCAGGGAGAGATCAGCCTCAGCGAATACCGGCAGTTGCTGCTGGATATTGGAGCCAAGGGAGAATCCGACCATGACCAACCGCCTTCGCGTTAGTCTGGTGCTACTGGCCACCGTCATCGCGGGAGTGATCATTTGGCGATGGGAGGCTTTGGGATTTGCACCCTTGGTCGCCATCACAGGGGTTTTGGTCGTCGTGGGCATACCCATATTTCTCATCATATTGCCTCGCATTCCGAGGCAAGAGCATCGCCGCCTGCCGGCGATTTTCTGGGTAGGTCTGTTGTTAATCGGCTTTGGCCTTAGTCTGATTCTGCAGGGAGGAAGTCCGACCATAAGCGGGTACACCGTAAGCTCAGGAAATCCGGGAAACCGCCTTCACCTCGTTTCGGCTCCGGCGGGCGCCCTGCGGGCGGTATCTCGAGCATTTCCGCAACTATTCATCCGTAAGGCCTGGCAAGCCTCAACCAATCCGCGCACGACCGTGCTTTTTCTATCTTATCGGCTTCATCCCAACCAGTATGCGCTCGACTGCATCTGGGACGGGAAAAATTTGGACTTTATGAATTTGGCCTGGAATACCCGGTTTGGGCCGTTCACCCAGCATGCAAGCCATCCTATGCCCTGGTCCCGGTGGCGCCCGCATATTGACGTGTCGTCTTCAGCCGTCGCGCTGGGCCCCTATCGATTTCCAGGGTACTATTTATGGGTTTTGCCCAACCGAGGAACCATTTACGCGGTTAACGCCTATACGGGTTCCATCTCTGGGGAGGGATTGTAAAGTGTCCAACGCCACCCAAAACCGTCAATCAGCGTTAGTCATGGTCTATGGGGGCTTGTTTATCCTGCTTTTGGCCGGCATTGCGCTTTTGGTCCTCAAGACGTTTCCCAAGCCCCGATTGGCCAGCACGCGGCGACTGTCATTCTCGCAAATCGCGGCCAAGACCGCCCATCGGCTGCAGCCTGGACGTACTGTGCAACATATTTACCTTGACATCCAGCCCAAGAACCTGGCGACCACTCTGGTCCTGTATGGTCAGCATGGCTACGTCAGCACTTGGCTTACGGGACAATTGACCGGCGGGTCGCCAGCCCAGCCCCTACAGATGACCTGGATCTTAAACGATCCCAGCCAAGGTCCATCGCTATCTCCCGCCCAAATCACCTCCCACCCGCCGTCGGATTTACTGAAAGCCATCCATCAGACGGCAGACCATGCGCCCATACCCCAAGCCACGCGCTTTCATGTATGGTCCTTTGCCACCTACAAGTTAGTCGTGTACCAAAGCGCAGGGGGGACGGTGGCCGGCTTATGGCAACAGCGGCGTTTCCACGTGATGATGGCGCCGGCGGTTGCTCACTCATGAATGAGCGGGATGGCGACTGCTATGCCGTGGGCCTAGCTCTCAAATCCCAGAGAGCTTTTTGCGCTGTTCGGAAATCCGCATGAGACAAGGGGATCCGGGTAAGTCTGAACATAATACCCGCGCATTCCCCCTCCTAGGTCGGAGGCCAGGAGGGGGAATGCGCGGGTGACAATCTTTTAAGTTTTTTCGGCTCTTGCACAGCCACTGGCATCGACGCCGACTGCTGCCGGTTACTTGTGCGGCTCAGGAAGACATCAAGGCTTGTCTATCAGTTCGGTCCACCCTCTCAATCCTCTTGCAAGCCAACACTCCACCCAAAGTAACTCCAGTGCTGGGTTCGCCATATCAATCAATGCGCAAGAGCCGGTTTCTCTCACGCCTTGAGCTTTGCGGTAATGTCTTACAGAGACTTAGCGTTGTTGCCAATACATACATACCAAGATAGGTCAGGCAGTAGGAAGCAGGGTCCACGCCCTTACAAAACGAAATGGGGTTGCCGCGTTATTCATTCCAAAAACGTCATGAGTTTTTAGGGTGTTTTCCCTTAAAACGTGTCACCTAGAGAGCACGGTGAATCCCACTGTTCCGGCGTATATCAGTCAGTGGTTCACAACAGACTAATAGTGTGTATCGAACGCAAAATGTGTAGCACCGATAGCACTGCTAGGTGGCCTAGGGACGCGGCTGGCCATACACGCCAGGATTAGTCGCTCGGCGATCCGCGTTCCCATGTGTCGTCGGTTGAACCGGTAGGTAAACTCTTCTAAATAGAGTTGCCGCCGAGCCCGTCCGCGGCCGTGATACGTGCCATCAATGAATGTCTTGGCATTGCTGATGACAATATTGATCCAGTGAAACACGACATCTGCTTTCGGGTCACTACTCAACGTCACCTTATACTCCGCCTGATGCTCTTCGGCAGCACCGGCGTATACGGCAGCTCCATCCGTCCGCCAGACACCCTGATCCTCCACCCGCCGCCGCACCACCTCCTTCACCGACTCTTCCAGAAGGTTCGGCACCGCCTCCAAAAAGGTGTAAAGGGGATGCCCCTGCTCGGTTAAGCTCACCCCGACAACGACCGGATCCTGCTTGGTGCCCCGGCCCCGCTTGCCGGGGCAGTGACTGACACCCCCAAAATAAGCATCGTCGAGTTCCAACAGGCCAGCCAACTTATAACGGCTGTTGCGTTCCGCCATCGCCGGCTGAATCTTGTGGTGCATCAACCACGCCGTAACATAGGGCAGGCCGAAACCTCGACTCAGGGTGAGGGCTGACTTGCCCCCCTTATCCGTTGCCATCTCGAAAATGACCCAAAACCATATCCGCAAGGCAACCTTGGTGCGGCGAAAGATCGTGCCGGCGGTCACCGAGGCTTGATGACCACACGCCGCGCATTCATACACCGGCGCGGTTCGGGTAGTCATAACCTAAGACATAGGGTTGGGTGGGCGGCCAAACTTGCCGCCAGTAACGCATTCATGTATATTGTCAGCAATGGCGGGTGAGAGATGACGCCGATTTGAGATGGAACTTAGTGCCTCGACCGGCATCTTGGTGCGTGAGACCGAAGACGCCGAGCGGTGCGAGTTGCTACCAGGTCGCAATGGCTGCCGCGCGCAAAGTGGCTCGCCCAGCATCGTGTGCAAGCAAGCCTGTCTTCCTGTCATGTACCGAAGTCATTGTCCGTACGACAGGGTGGAGAAAGATTTCTCGCCGTCTATATTAGCCGCCATACGGCAACCCTTCTGAAAGGCCGTGCAGCCATGCCGTCTTTGGCCCACGAACGATCAGGCCCGCTTGGCCGGGATTTGTTGCGTTGACGGGGGGTGAGGATCATGCGGTGGGTGATTTTGGTCGAAGGCAAACATGACGTGCAGCGGGTACATTCGGTTGCCCCCGAGGCGACCGTATTAGCGACCAACGGGTGGCCGAGCGAGCGACGATTGGATGTGCTGAAACAACATGCCAAAGGTGCTCGGGTGGTCATTTTGACCGATCAAGACGCTGCGGGTAGGAGAATCCGAGCCGAATTGGGAGAGCTCTTCCCAGATGCCGTCCATGTGTACATCCGGAGGTCGTTTAATGGAGTGGAAAACGCTCCCCGGGAGTACCTGGCCCGCCGCCTGCAACAGGCGGGCGCAATCGAGCAAGCTAGCGACGTGCTAGGGGCTCTGGTCGGAGACGTGACCGTGGGCGCATCTGACCAGGTGCTGATCAGGAGAAGGGGGGGCTGGAGTGGCAGAAAATCCGTCTCCAAAAGGCATCATGGTGCCTTGTACGGTGTTGCTCAGCGGTGAAACGGAGAAGTTTCCCGCCGAGGAACTGCGCTTTCGTCCGGCAGCCTACGGCATTTACGTAAGAGACGACCAGATTTTGCTAGGACGCTCAAAATTTACCGGCCGATGGGATATCCCAGGAGGTGGGGTCGAGGCCTGGGAAACCATCGAAGAGGGAATGATCCGGGAGTTTTGGGAAGAGACCGGGATTCGGGTTGCCGCGATCCGGCTGGTTGACTTTCGGGAAAGTTTTATTGCCTTTATTCACCACCCCTTTCATTCCTTGCGGTACTATTACGCGGTCAACGGGCTTGAACCGGCAAACGAGACTCCGTGTCCCGATGCCGAGGAACTGTCGAGCGTGCAATGGGTGCGACTGGCCGACATCAATCCCGGGGAATGCGCACCCGGAGATTATCGATTGATTACGCGAATGTTGACTAAAGAAGGAGGGCGAACGGATGGAGCAGACGGACAACAGAATTTTGTGCTCGGATAGGATGAACCGGTTGCAATCCGGTCCGGTATGGAAACTGTTGGGCATGAACGTGACCGAGGCGAGCGAGGGGCGAGCGACTGTGCAATTGCCCCTGCGCTCCGATTTACTGCAGGCCATGGGCCATGTGCATGGCGGCATCTTGATGACCATCTTGGATTCGGCCATGGCGGCCGCATTGGGAACGCTGCTCCGTCCCGGCGTGATGAGTGTGACCGCACAACTGAACACCCATTTTATTTCGCCGGGGTCGGGTCCAGTGTTGCGAGCTACGGGTAAGGTGGTGCGCAAAGGGGCGCAGTTGGCGGTGACGGAGGGAAAAGTATTCGACGTCAACGACAGACTGGTGGCGATGGCCAGTGCGCAGTTCTTTCTGACCGGTTCGGCAGATCTCGCCCCGTCGGGGCAAGACACCGGAGGTAACGCTTCGCCTTCGTTGAGGCAGCCTATGGACTAGTTCCAGCGATGGTGGTAAAGCGGGCGGGTGTTGCGGTCGCGAACTTCGCCGCCGTCTTCAGCGAAAGAAGAAGATCGCGACCAAGGCCAACAGCGCGCTGGCGGCTAAGGTTTGGACGCCGGATACCGGCACAGATTCCGCGTAGTATAGACGAAGCAGGCGAAAAATGGTGACCGCGAACATTATCCAGCCGAGCCAAAACGCCAGACTCAGCGAAATCAGAGCAAGCAAGGAAACGACCACAAAGAGCCCCGAAAAGGCGATTAATTCGTTTTTCAGCCCGGCCGAGTCCGGCGGACGACGACTCGAGGTCATCGCTGAGTGAATGGCACCGGTCAGCCAGGGCACGCCGAAATACCAGATGAACGCCATGAATACCATATTGAGGACGGCGGTGGCAAAGCCCAAAATGGAAAACCCAAATTTCCAGGTCTCGACGCCGGCCAAGATTAATCCTCCGACCAAGGCGTTGCCGTATAGCATGCGCTCGGTCCAGAAGCTGCGCCCGCCTAAGGCAAGCGGCTTGGCGAGCCGTTCCCGCCAATAATCGAACCACTCGTCCAGCTCGTGCGGATGCTGTTGCCGGCGCCGTCCAGAACCGTGAGGTCGCCGCTTTTTAAGGTGTGACTGAAAGGAAATGGGTCCCTTCGGCATACATTCATCCCCTCACCTACCATTATATCAGGTTGTTGGGCACCGAGTCGCCGTCGACCTTAAAGCAGGTTACAATAGAGAGCGGGATACCCGCAGGCGCCAGCGTGTGCCGATGGGTGGTGGGGAGGATTGAACCGGATGTCTTCATCGATCGCGTTTTTTCGCGGAGAATTCATGGCGGTGGAACAAGCCAATATTTCCATCGCCACCCATGCGCTGAATTATGGCACGGGCTGTTTTGAGGGAATTCGGGCATATTACAATGCGACGCGGCGGCAGCAATACATCTTTCGCATGGCCGAGCATTACGAGCGGTTGCTTCGGTCCTGCCGGATTCTGCGGATCGAGATCCCGTACTCGGTAGCCGAGCTGTGTCAAATTACGGTCGAATTGATGAAAAGGAACGCCTTTCAACAAGACGCCTACATCCGACCCTTGGCATTTAAGGCCGACCTTGTCATCAAGGTGACCCTGGAAGGTATTGAAGACGCCTTCGGGGTATTTGTCGTACCATTTGGCGAGTACCTGCCGTTGGACGGGATTCGGGCAATGACCTCGGCGTGGCAGCGGATTGACGACAATGCCGTTCCGGCCCGGGCCAAAGTGACGGGATCATACATTAACACGGCGTTGGCGGTAAGCGACGCTCACGCCGCTGGCTTTGATGACTGCATTTTTCTTAATTCGGATGGGCATGTATCTGAAGGCAGTGCAGCCAATCTCTTCATGGTTCGCCAGGGTGTCTTGGTCACCCCGCCGATAACGGATAACTTGCTAGAAGGAATAACTCGCCAAAGCGTCATGCAACTGGCTAAGGAGGCCGGGGTGGAGGTGGCGGAGCGCCACATCGATCGCAGCGAACTCTATGTGGCGGACGAGGTCTTGCTGGCTGGAACCGGCGTGCAAGTCGTGCCCGTGGTCGAGATCGACGGGCGCCGGGTGGGCAGGGGCGGTCAGGGAGAAATCACCCGCCGATTGCAACAAGCCTACTTGGCGTGTGCCCGAGGTGAGGACGTACGCCATCAAGACTGGCTCATCGCCGTAGAATAGTTAAAGCCCGCCGGGTCACCATGACGACGCCTTCAGGTGCGACGCTGTGGTATCCACATAACGAAAGGAGACAACGCGCTTCCTCCCCGTGGCTAAAGCCTGGGGCTTCCGCGCGGCAATTTGATGAAAAACATGGATCGGGTTGAGGTCGTCAGAGCGGTTGCCGCAAATACCGCCCGCGTTTTGCAGACCAAGGGGATGTCGGCCCACGTGCATAATGAGACGATGGACGGCAAGCCCTGGTGTTGGGTCACCGCCGATGCTGGTTGGCCAGACTATCGCCACGCCAAGATTGGGGTCGGGATACACACCGATGGCAACAGGTTATGGTTGGGAGTCCGTTGGGACAAGGGGTTGACTGTTAACGCCCGCGGCTACATCGCGGAACCGCGAATGCTCATGGATGGTCCGCAGTGGGACTGGTCGCGCTTAACCGAGGAACTAGCGGGGCTAGAGGACGCATCGGCGAAGGTCAACGGCCCGTCTCCGACGCTGGTGCAACTGGGATTCGGCAACGGATTGTTGCCGGGGTTCCGACCATTTGCCTCTCATTTCCCTCACCAGGTGGAGTGGACGATTCAAGAAGGCGGTTTGAAGTTGGTGCACCCCGTATACGATATTGGTGCCACGCAAGCGCTGCAGGGGGTAGAGCACCTGGGCGACGCGCTTCAGATACTGGTTGCCCAGACCGATTGGGCATGGACGTGGGCAATGCTTAAAGTCGGCTGGGTTACCGCGCTACCACGCGATGCAGCCGCAGGTGCCAGTTTAGGAGAGGAGCGCTTTATCGTTTGGTTGGAGCCGGTGTTGGCGTTTGTGGAAGGGACCCGGGGAGATCTGCAACATGCCTAAAGATAGCTCGTTTGACGTCGTGTGTGAACCGAATTGGGCCGAGATAGCCAACGCTATTGATCAGGTGCTGCGGGAAACCCGTCAACGGTACGATTTTCGCGGTCAGGAAGTAACCGTAGATTGGGACGCGGTGGCCAAGACGGTGCGGCTGGACGCACCGGCCGGTATGGTCATGGATGCCCTGTGCACTGTCTTGAATGAGAAAATGGCCAAACGGGGCGTCGATCTCGCCTATCTCGACTATCAACCGGTGGTCTTGGGGGGCAAGGGCCGTGCCCGGCGGGAGGTTTGCATTCGCCATGGCCTTGACCAGGCTACCGCCAAATCAATTCAAAAGGCGATTAAGGCCCTGCCTTGGAAGGTTGACGCTCAGGTTCAGGGGGACGCGGTGCGCGTGATCAGTAAGAGCAAGGACGATTTGCAGCGCGTCATCGTTTGGATGGCTCAACAGGATTTTGGCCTCAAGTTGACGGCTGCCAATTATCGCTCATAGATCACACACCTGAAGGCGAGGGTTGTTAAGAAGGTGGTCCCGCCAGGGGGTTTCTGGAGTGCTGGCTTAAATTTTCGGCAGCGCGTGTATGTTGGCACTCAAAATTATTTATCCCCCCCCCCTGAATTGAGCAGATGCAGCAGGATGTCTGCGGAATCACGTCTTAAGGAGAAAATGTCGGACGGGATGCTGACGCCAACGCGGATGATTGGGTCATTTGTTGGCAATCATTCAG
>JAJZXX010000203.1 GCA_021806205.1 Bacillota bacterium
CGCGAGCCAGTTGACACGGTCAGCCAGCCACCGGACGGCCAGACTCAAGCCGCTATTCGGAAATGTATTAGGATCTTGCGCCAGCTCGACCTCGCCGGCGGTCCGTGTTTTCATACCCATACGGGATCAGTTCGACATCGCCAGGGAAAGTCCTTTGCGTGACAATTCTGACTTTATTAGCGAAAATCGCTGAGGTGCCAATGTTTACCTGCGGAGACTGAGGCACATCCTGATATTGATTGGCGTGGTCTCAAGGACCTGAGGAACGTGTTGATTCACGGATACGCTCATGTCAACGTGGATTTGGTCTGGGAACATGCTCGGCGGGATGTGCCCCAACTGTATGAACAGATTGCTGCGCTGCAACGCGCTCTAAACGAAGAACAGGAACCGGAATAGGCGTTAACCTAGCCATATCCAAAAACATAGGGAGGCAGGAGCATGTGGGGCGGCGCATCAATCCCACAAAAAATTGCTTTCGTTGGTATCATGCGCGACCCCCTTGGACACTGGGATGCCGGGGCGCGTGGGGACGCATTGGAGCGGCTACGGATCGCCATCGCTTCTACCCGACCGCTGACCACGACGATGCCGAGCGGTGGGCACAAGCGCTGATTCGACGCAACATGAAGCGGGGATATCAGCCGATGGATGCTGGAGGGTGTGAGACATCGTGAGGCACCGCGCAAAGCCCGTGCATGGCTCACGGCGCCACCTCCCTAATTACTATGGGATCCAGATCACTCCTCGTGACTTGGGTGACTCTAATGGTTGTCCGACGACATTGGCATCGACCACTTGGTCAAGGAAAAGATCATGAAAACAGTCCGGTACTCTAGCCTAATCATGAACTTTTATGCTATCGGGAAACAAAATACTGGTATAGACAATCTCCACCCCCAAACCGCACCAAATCTGACAGCTCTGTCCGAATTCCGAGAAGTCATCAGCCGATATCGGCAACAAACCATGGGAGCCTCATCCCAAAATGAGTTCAACGTCAATTTATCGTGATAGTGCCCAGATTGATTTATGGCACTCACTGCGATGATAAGGCAATGGTTCTATACTGTCTATAGCACTGCCCGACGCAACAACACAGCGTCAATTGTTCATCACCTTGACACAAACGATCCAATGCGGTACATAATAGGACACTCAATTATTGGGAAAGCCATGGAGCTGGCTATGGTTAAGGCCCTGAACGGGATGATGGCTCCTGATCGCGTTGCGGCGTGACCAGAAGCCACGGCTTTAGTTCCAAACATTGACGATCACGCCCCAACTCGTGCGGCTTAGTGCGACTCAAACCGGTTATGCGAGAAGGAGCGGATCGCTTTGATAATAGAACACCCGTGGATCGAACCCATTGAACCCGACAATATCATTCATGACGATGCAGTGGTGGCCACACTATGGAGCCGTTGGCACTCCGATTGGTTCCAGAAAATCGGAGAACTGGCGGTTGTTGATGCTCAGTCACGGGTGTGTGGCGTCGTTCGTCCCTATGACATTTTGTATCACTTGCTTCAGAATCGATCAGACGTCTATCATTTGTGGCCGTACACCCATGTCGTAAACCGCGAGTGGAGCGAACGCCTAAACCTCTTGGACCAGATGCGGGTTGGTCATCTGGTTCGCCAACCAGGCGCCGTCATACAAATCCCTGCCCCCAATCGGCGTCCTTCTGATCGTGTTTTTGCAGAACACATGACACCAGTCTTATGGGGCGTCCATCATGACGCCACGCTGTATGGCACAGTGACGCTCAAGAGAATTGCAGGCCTCTATGCTTCGGAACACCGCAACTGATATGGTATAATTGAAGCACTGCTCATCTAAAGGCGATGGAATCCGCCCCGGATATTGCAATCCGAAACCACCCACCGGGTTAATGACTCCTTGTATTTTGAGGTCGTCACGTGTCCGGCTTTTGGCGTGCTATTTTTTATTGGAGGTGCACGGTGAACCTATATGTAGGTCAGGGAATCGCCGTTTTATTTGTCTTAAGTTTCTCCCCGTTGTTGCGCGGGATTCTAGAGCGTTATCGAGCCCGTTTGGCACGCCGGCATGGGCCTCCCATCTGGCAGCCCTACCGCGATTTATGGAAGTGGTTGCACAAAGAGACGGTCAGGAGCAGCCATTCCAGCTGGATCTCGGAGTGGGCGCCTATCACCTACTTTGTGGCTCCCTTGCTGGTCGCCATGCTTATTCCGGTTTTAACCACGTATCCGCTGCCGTTTGCGTGGATGGGCGACATGCTGGCCGGCGGCATGATTCTGGCGGCAGGTGGGTTGACGCTGCTGTTCGTCGCCCTCGATAGTGGCAGCGTGTATCCCGTCCTGGGCGTAAGCCGCATGCGCCTGATCTCTATTTTCACAGAACCGCTCTCCCTGTTGCTGGTGTTCATTGCCGCATCGGCGGCCGGCGCTACTATTCCGTTCGTAGTCAATCAAACCTTAGGGTCGGCACAGTGGTTTTTTACCCCGGCCCACATCTTGGTAGTCTCCGGTTGGTTTTTGCTGTTGTTAGCTGAAGCCGGCCGCATTCCCATTGACAATCCCGCATCCAGCCAAGAGTTGTCCATGATTGACCCAGCCCGTACCTTTGAGTCTAGCGGTCCCGACTTGGCCCTGTACGAATGGGGCGGATGGATGAAGTTCGTTATTTTAAGCATTATTTTGTCCAACGTTTTGGCAACACCCTGGGGGCTTTCTGCCTCGAATGCATGGACTTTTATAGTTTTGGCCATCCTGGCGGTCATGTTGAAGCTTATTGTCTTAGGACTTGTCATCGTGAGTATTGAAGCCGGATTCGCCAAATTACGTCTGATTCGCAATGCAGATTTCCTATTAGTCGCGGTCGTGCTCGCGGCTTTGGGTGGCCTAGCCGCTAATTTGTAAACAAGGTGTGTGATCTTATGTCAACCGCAACGGAGTTGGCAGCCGGACTTCTATGGCTGGCAACTGTGGCCATGATGATTGTCAAGGCCCCCCACTCCGTCATGACGTTTTACCGGGTGCAAGCCTTCGCAGATGCTCTCCTCACGGCTTTGATGGCGGTGCGGGATCATCTGCCCATGCTCTGGGTCTTCGTGGGACTCGCGGTGGCCGTTCGCATCATCATCATCCCGGAAATCGTGAGCAGGGGCCTTAACACGCCGCGGGACTACAGTGCCAAAGCTCCTTTGGGAATGGGTGCTCTGGTGCTCTATGCTCTTTTATTAACCGCTGGGGGCATGCTAGTGGGTAGAATTGGTCCCGACCCGATTCTTTTAGGGCTAATCTTTGCCGCCATGTTTGTCACCTTCGTACACCTATCCGCCCGATATGAAGTGTGGAGCATGCTCTGGGCGCTATTGAGTCTGGATACGGTCGTCGATGCAGGCCTGTCGGTTTTCGCCCAGACCATGCCCGAAGGCACGGCACTGGTGATCTACGCCATGAGCCTATCCCTTGCCATTGTCCTCGCCTTTGTGGCGCAGCGCGTTCAACACCTCAAGAAGTCTTTGGATGTGCGCGAATTGGAGGAACTCACCGGATGATGTCACCATTGTGGATCATACCTAGCAGCATGGGCCTTTTCGCGTTGGCCACCTGGACCTTTCCTCCCAGAGCCTTTTCCTGGATTCGCCGATTGGGAATCCTGGCTCTTCTCATCGCTTTAGCTGGACAAGTCGCGAACCTCTGGCAGGGTACCGACCCACTGGCGAGTTGGTACTTTGTCACGGTGGCTGTGTTTTCTATCTTCGCGTTGTGGTATTCGGGACCCTATATTGATCGCGAGGCAGAACAGCATCATTGGAGTCCGTCTCGGGTGAAACTCTACTACGTCTTACTGTTTGTTTTCTTAGGATCCCTCATCGCATTGGCGCTATGGACCAATCTCTTATGGTTATGGATCGCCATGGAAATCGCGACACTTTCCAGCGTGGTGCTGGCAGCCGTTCCGGACACCTCCGCTGCCGTCGAGGCGGCCTGGAAATATGTCATGGTCACGGAAACTGGCGCCATGTTCGCCCTGTTCGGCACGGTATTGGCCCTGAGTGCGGTGAGAAGCCCACTATTTGCCTGGCATCAAGCACCCCTACACGTAATTCTTTCCACCCAGCGGCAGCATTGGGCACTCGTAGGGGCCTACATGGCCTTAGTAGGTTATGGAGCCAAAGCGGGGCTGGCACCGTTTCACACCTGGCTGCCCGATGCCCACTCGGAAGCGCCCGCCCCCATCTCGGCGCTATTGTCCGGGCTCAAACTAGCGGGTGCTCTGGTTATTGTTTACCGGCTCTTTCGCATCCTATCACTCGCACTGCCTGCGGTATACCTGCAGGACGCCCTGATTCTCTTGGGCCTATTCTCTCTAGTCATCGCCGCCGGATTTCTCGCGTTCCAGCGTGACTTAAAGCGACTCTGGGCATATTCCAGCATCGAACACATTGGCATTATCAGTTTGGGAGTCGGCTTTGGCGGCATTGCCCTCATTGGGGCTGCGCTCCACATTTGGACGCATGCGGCCAGCAAAACCCTGTTATTCCACAATGCCGGCACCGTGCGCCTCCTCTATCACAGTTCCGATGTTCGCCAGGGTGCCAGTTCGATTCTCTATCGCACCCCCTGGACCGGCGCGCTGTTGGCACTCGGTTCGGCCGCTATTGTGGGGTTGCCGCCTTTTGCACCGTTTTGGAGTGAATGGCTGGTTCTGGCAGGCGGCTTTCACCAGCCCGCTGACCGGGTGTTTGCGCTCATCGCGGCCGCGCTCGTCATCATTATTTTTGTAGCCATTGCTCGGCGCGTACCCGACTGGCTCTTCGCGCCGGGGCGTATGGGCGTCGGACCTAAACGCGGCACCATAAAGGAACCAATGGCTTTAGTATTACCGAGCGCCGTCTTAGCATGCATTGTGGTCGTAGGCGGGCTGGCTTTGCCGATCCTTGCGCACCCGTTATGGAGCCAATTGGTCGGAGAATTAGGAACCGTTCACCTTTAGCACTGAAAGTGAGGAACAGTTCATGGCAAGCGTCCTAACCACCACAGTACAATACCAAACCATAAATAATTATGGGGCGTGGGTAAAAGCCTGGCAAGACCACCGCCAGAGCGGCTATGAGTCGATCCTTCTGACTGGGGACCAGGAGTCCCTCATGGCCTGGCTTTTGAATAGGGATAATGGGGATATACTGGCCTTACACCATCGTGTGGAACTCTCTACAAAACTCGGACCACCCCCTTCTCACTTTGGGATTGAGGAAACCCTGATGAGCGAGCATTGGCTGGCTCGGGACTGGTCTGAATTGGGCTGGGAGATTTCGGATCCCTCGTCGGCCCGTGGCAAGGGATTATTTATCTACCCCTTAGGCCCTGTCCGGGCTGACGTGTCCGAATCGCTGCTCTATCAGCTCATCGTCATGGGCGATGAAATCGTGCATGTACGCTTAAAAAACGGATTCAAGCACCGTCATGTCCGGGAGATTGTGCGAGGGCGTACCGTGCAAGAAGCCATGCCGGTGGTCTCGGTGTTCACGATGACGTCAACGGTCCATCATAGTCTGGCCATGGCCTTGGCGGTTGAAAACGCCTGGGGCATCGACATCCCCCTCGCGGTGAACGTGACGCGTACCCTGATGGCCGAATTAGAGCGAACTATGAGCCACCTGGGGGATTTGGCAGCCCTAGCCGTATCGACGGGTTTACCGGTTCCGCAAATGCAATATCTGCACTTAAAGGAACAAGTTTTGCGGGTCAATTATGGGCTGTTCGGGCATCGATATATGAAAGGCGCCATCATCCCCGGTGGCGTCACGACTGCCCTATGGTCTGAAGATCCCAGGCTGTCCGAAGCCCAGGGTGTGATCGAACAGGTCTTGCACCAATCCACCCGAATAGCCCACGACTTGGAACATACCACCTCATTTTTGGACCGATTGCATGGCGCCGGTGTCGTCCCGAAATCCACCCTGGAAACGGTCCGGCCGGTGGGACCGGTGGGACGCGCCACGGGGCTTGAAATCGATGTGCGTCTAATCCGTCCTTATGGCGCCTACCACGATCTGAAACCCAAGACGTATACTTTGGCGTCCGCCGACTCGTACGCCCGCTTTCGCATCCGAACTCAGGAATTGCGCCAAAGCCTGACGCTCGTCCTGGAGCTGTTAACCCGGTGGGACCCAAGCCTGGTGCCCCGCATCACCCAACATCAGGAGCGTGTCGATTTTCTGCCAAAACAGCCCTGGGGTATAGGACTGGTAGAAGCACCCCGGGGACTATTGGCCTATGGAGTGCGGCTTAATCAAGATACGGGCCGCATCGCCCACTTAAGCGTGGCCACGCCCTCACAGCGGAACTGGATGGCTTATGCCCCCGCCATGGCTAACGGAAATATCCTCCAGGATTTCCCCATCATCGACGCCAGCTTTTCTCTCTCCGTAGCGGGTCTGGACGGATAACATTTGGAGGTGCACAGGCGATGTATTACTGGCAGTGGTTGAAAAACGTAGTGCGGATCCCCCATACCACCGGATATCCGAGTGAGCCGGACGCCGTGGTCGAAAACATGTTGTACCAAGACAACATCCGATTTGACCCAGGCGTGAACCCCGCCCCAGGATTTGCCCCAAGATCTGTCGCGATCCGGCAGGTGGATGGTGGTTCTTGTAACGGATGCGAGTCAGAATTAGGACTTCTCTCAGGACCCGACTACGATCTGACCCGGTATGGATTTAGCTTTGCGCCCTCGCCCAAGCACGCCGACATTTTGGTGGTGACAGGCGTCATTACCCAGGCCATGATCCCCGTCATAAAAGGGGTGTTCTCTCAAATGACTCAGCCCAAACGTGTGTTGGCTTTGGGGTCGTGCGCCATCGACGGCTGGGTGTTTAAGGATGCGCCGGGGGTGGTGGGCCGTTTAGATGGTATTGTCCCGGTGACGGTGGACGTCGCGGGATGCCCTCCGACACCCGGCGACATTCTCCGGGGGCTCATGGCCGCCGTTGAGAGTCATTCCGTCCCATCCCAGGAGGTCCACCCATGAACGGTGCTGATTGGATTTTTGGATGGATCATCTACTTGGCCGCGAGCCTTTTGGGATCAATGATTCTTAGCCGCGTCAACAGGCCTTGGAACCGAATCTGGCTTATCAGCCTCACGGTGGTGGGCGCCCTCGCGCTATTATCCATGTCTCATTGGCTTTCACCCCGCCACGCCAGCACTATCGTACTGCCGGCTCCCTGGCCGACTCTCGTAGCCGCACCTCTGCCACTAGCCGGCCTTTGGGCACTAGTGGGCGGACTCCTATTTTTGGCTGCGGCCTTCATGATGGCGCGCCGGCGCGATGCGGAGCGGGTATTGTATGCCCTCATGCCCTTGATGGCCGCCATCGGCGTCTACCTTTGGAGTAATGACGGATTGTTGCTCTTGATCAGTTGGGAATTCATCTCAGCCCTCACCTATTTGGGTCTGGTCACGACCCGGCGGTCGCGGGCGGTGTGGAACGCAGGCTTTAGCCTCCTAGCGCTCTCGGAATTGGCCGGTATTCTTCTCCTGATCTCCCTCGTGTGGCTCATGCCTGTCCATGATCAATTTTTTCGCGACTCGTTTGCACACCTGGCCCGCTCCGCAGGGACCCACGCGCCTTTGACCACCACCGTTGTCATGCTCATGGCCGTGATAGCTTTCGGGGTCAAAGCGGGATTGTTCCCGGTGATGATCTGGATGCCGGTAGCCGAGCCCGAAGCGCCTGGTGTTGTGGCCGGCATCTTCTCAGGTCTTTTGACTGCACTTGCCATCAGCGGCCTTTTGGCAATCATCCCCATCGCCGGATCCCACATAGCCTGGGGCATCGTGTTACTAGTCTTGGGGGTGCTTGGCGCTTTAACCGGCGCGCTTTACAGCGTTATGTCGCGCCACGTGAAACGAATTCTTGCATTTTCTACGCTGGAGATACTCGGCTTAGTGTTCGCAGCTATTGGCATTTGGCGCATCCTCAGCTTAGTCAATCCGACCAACGTCGCATCCACGTTAGCCCTGGATAGCGCCATCGTGCTGTTGGTCATGCATGCCGGTGCTAAATTCACGTTGTTCGCGACCACCGATTACACGGGCCAATGGAGCCATACGTTAGATGGTTTGGGCGGCCTCATCCACACCTCAGGCACTACCGCTTGGCTGGCCCTGCTCGGCGTGTTAACCTTGGGAGCATTTCCCCCATTGGGGGGATTTGTGGGAGAATGGCTCTTGCTCGAAAGCATTCTCAAACCCGTCACCTCTACCAACGGTATAGCGACCCACTTATGGCTCATGGCAGCCGGGGCCCTGATCGCCGCTACCGTCGCAATCGGCATGGCGGCCTATCTGAGATGGTTTGCATTCATTTTTCTAGGGATTCGCCGCGGCCACAAAAATCCATCGGCAATCACGTCTGGGGCCTGGTTGGTCGGGCTGGCCGTCCCCTTGAGTTTAATTGTGATCCCCGGTCCCGGTGTGCCCTGGTTTTTACCTTGGCTGAACCGCGCCCTTCAATCCTATCTTACATCCAAAAGCCCAGTGGTGGCCCCGAGTTTTGTCCATCCATCGACGGCTGCACCTTTGGTGCCCATCGGAGCCAACTTGATCCCGGCTCCCGGCGCTCACGGCACCGTTTTTTTTAACCAGGCCTTTAACGTCAACGATCCGTACGTCCTGTTTCTCATGGCTCTCTTCCTCAGTGTCATTGTGGCCCTCATCCGACACCTGATCCGCCGGTCTAGAGGGGTGCGGCGTGTTGAACCGTGGAATGGTGGCGCCATGGCATTCTCACCCATCACAAGCTGGTCGGCTGAAGGATTTAGCCACCCCATCCGGCTGGCCTTTGCTAAATTCTATGGACTGTCGCGTGAACGCGTGCATCGACAGGGAACCCATTTTTATCACCATACCGTCATTAATCGGGTGGAACAAAACTTGTATGTACCCGTCGTGAACCTAGGACGATGGATCGGCCGTACGATGCAGCACATTCAATCGGGCCGCGTCACCCAGTATGTGGCTTATGTGTGGATTTTTGTCTTAATCGGAGCGGCCGTGGCGGTCTTGCGCTAACACCCAGAGAACCAACTGTACGCGAAGCCGTCCACAGTCTCAGGATTCCGTCTTGCCAGTCTTCGTCAGGTGAAGCGTTCAGGTACGCAGCGTGGCGACGATGCGATCCGGATTCGCCAACAACTCAAACACCCGATCAATGGTCGGCACAACAATGTCGGCGTGTAGTAGGGCTTTCGTGGACAGGCCTTCGGGTCCGAGCACCGCCACCGCTAAAGCGGCCGCCCGGAACATCGGCACGTCATTCGACCCATTGCCAACCGCGACGACGCCCGCGCCTAGCCGGTATACCAGTTGCCTTTTCTCTTCTCCGTTGGCGACTTTATGCCAGGGGACATGAGCCGCTCCAAAGGTAGCCTCAGCGGTGTCATACGTATCGGCGGTCGCGACGATCACCTCAAGGGATGCTTTAAGGGATTCCAACTGGCTTAGCGTGGCGGGTGCGAGCCGTCCATCCACCGCCAACGTGCCGTTAAAATCAAATATCGCGTGAGTTAACTGAAACGAGGGACCGCCGGGAATGTTAATCGACAGCATGGTCTAACCCCCCCTCTATCGCTCACTCGCGGCGTTGCCGCGAAACACCGTCGTTTCGTCGACAAAAGACATGGGATTGTTAAAGGGATCAAGTCCATAAAACATCCGCTCGCCCCAGGGTTGTCTGGCGATAGTTTCCATCACAATGCCGCCCGCGTCTTCAAATCGGCGTTCGTAGGTCTCTAGGTCCTTTACGGAAAAACAGAGATATTGCTTGGCATGAAAGCGCCAACCCTCATCGACACGGTCTCCATCCGCCACCGGATCATATAGCGCCAAAATGGTGGTGCCACAGTCCAGATAATGTCGCCCCGCCGATACCCGTTCACCATTTTCCTGAAACACCGCTTCGTAAAAGTCTTGAGCTCGCTCGATGTTCCCGACCGGCAAGATGATTCGGTACAATTCTGCCATGCGCTTTTTACCTCCTCGATGACTACTAAAAGCCTCTCCCCGAAAACACTAACTACACCCACCAAACCTCGCTGACGCAGGTGCCACGACATAAGAAGGAGCGCCGCTTCCTTGTATTCTAACTGACAGGTCGTTGCTTGTACTACCGGCCGTCTTCGCGCTGGATTACACGACAGCGCGTGTAGTGTGTCTCGGGCTTGACATCAATGCCAATCGTGATGACGATTGCTCCTCGCGATTTCACCGTGGCAAAGCGCGTCAGCGTAATTGGGCAAGTTGTGTTGAATGCGCTGAAGTTTGGTACGCCCGTCTGATCCGCCTTCGACAGGAAGGCCCGTTGCTCGGATTGGGTACACCGCGTGGCCTTTCACTGAGCACGTTTCCGCTGTTTGGCCAGGTCTTTGCCCGGCGCCGGCCTTAACATTGTCCGGGTTTGCTGACACCGCTCGGGATCGTTGGCCACAAACACCTCCAAAAGTTGGGTGCCTTTCTCTCATTGCGGGGGGGACAACCGAGCGCCAAGTTCGAAATACGGTCGGAGAATTCCCGGATGGCGTTAATCAGCCGGGTTTTAATCGTCCATCAAAATGTTCGAGCAATACGGTAGTCCGTACATTTTTAGGAACGAGGGTCTGGCGGAGACTTTCTGGCGCGGCGGATTGCGCGTCGTCTTCGACCACGGCGGCTATTACTCAGAAAGGTCGCCGCGGTGAAGTCCTGATCCATCACCCGAGGAGCATGGCCCAAGACGCTTTCGATTTCAAATTCGTTCTTCAGGTCATCATAATGTGTTTCGGCGAGGACCTCCGCATACGAAAGTTCCGCGGGTGTCAGCTCGGTAATCCGGGCTTTCATTTCTCAAGTCCTATTCTTCATTTAAGGAACCCCACGTCTTACGGATCCCTTGCGGGGAACTGTCCCAATTCCTGTTCTAGCCCTAAAGGATTTTAGAATAGTTCTGATTTTGCGTTCCACCAATGCCATATTCAACAGTTCATCTCGAGCAGTGCAAGGCACGACTTTACCCCCCCAAAAAATTTGAGAGTCCGCAATTCCCATCATACCGGGGAATCCGAATCCCGAATGTCCATATGAATATTTTGCGTGAGCGCATCGAGTTTTAAAGCGCTTCGTACCAAAAGGCTTGGCACGAAGCCTCTAGATTTTAGTCCCACATTTGGGGGGGAGACATTAATAGTCAACCGGCGCCAACATCCCGCGTCTCGCTCATCCTTTAATTCCCGTCATCGCTACGCCCCGAATGAAATATTTCTGCAGCCATAGGAACAACAGAATGCTAGGTAAGATGCCTACCACGGCGCCAGCCATCACGACATTAGCAAACTTTACACTCGATGTGTAAGATTCAAGACTGTTCAAAGCGAGGACAACCGTATACATCTTAGGCGTATTTACGATGGTAAGTGGCCAAAGAAATCGGTTCCATTGGAAAACAAACGCAAATAGGCCCAGTGTGGCGACGGCGGGACCCAAAAGGGGCGTAATCACGCGCCATAATATCTTCCACTCAGATGCTCCATCAATCCGAGCCGCTTCAAGTAGCTCCTGGGGAATTCCGGCAATGAACTGGCGCATCAGAAAGATACCAAAGGCATTGCCAATATTGGGGAGGATTAGTGCGGCATAACTATTAATCAGGTTCATCCGATTGAAGAAAAAGTACAAAGGAACCAATGTAACAAATGACGGTACCATCATGGTGGCTAGTAAGCCGGTAAACAGCATCTCTTTGCCGCGAAATCGGTACTTTGCAAAGACGTACCCGGCCATAATGCTTGTCACCAGAATTCCTAATGTCGCTGTACCGGTCACGATAAAAGAGTTTCCCATCGCCCGCGCAAAAGCAATCACACGGAATACGGTGCCGTAGGCGTGAACACTCGCGTGAGTTGGCCACCAGTGCGGCGGCAAGGCCATAATCTCTTGCGAGGTCTTTAGACTGGATGCGACCATCCAATAAAATGGGAACAGGGACACTACCCCGA
>JAJZXX010000226.1 GCA_021806205.1 Bacillota bacterium
GGCGGCGGACGCGCGGGGCTCGAGTTGCTCAATGCCTACAATGTCCTCCGTGTGGAGGATCTGGCGGGGTAGGCATCCGACAATTTGAGAAAGAGCCTGGCAAAAACAGCCAGTCATACAAAATATTGCGCTAAAGGGGCAGACCTCTTTCTTCCGAAGTCCCCGTAGAGGGCATGGCATCGGTCAGGGACTTCAAAAGCTGCCTGGCGGCCTGCTGCTCGGCTTCTTTTTTACTGCGGCCCGTGGCCCGACCTCGGGGCACACCGGCGACCATCACCTCCACTTCAAATATCTTGGCGTGATCCGGCCCATAGGACCCGATTACTTGATAGGCCGCCTCCTGGCCTTGTCGGCGCAACCATTCGCTCAACGCGGTTTTGTGATCGCGTCCCGCGTCACGGTCTTCGACGGTGGTTAAGGCAAAAGCCAAAATCTCCAAGACAAAACAGCGTGCTGACTCGAAACCCTCGCTGAGATAACAGGCGCCAATGATAGCCTCCATCGCATCGGCTAATAGCGACGGCTTATTGCGGCCACCGCTCTTTTCCTCTCCACGTCCGAGTCTTAAATGCTGCCCGACATCCAAGGAATGCGCCGCCTCGGCCAGGGTGGCCTCGCAGACAATCCCAGCCCGGGCCTGGCTTAGGCGTCCTTCCGACCAATTCTCGTGTTGCGTGTAGAGCCATTCCGTAACGATTAGTTGCAAGACCGCGTCGCCCAAAAACTCGAGCCGCTCGTTGTGTATGCCCTGACGCACACCTTCATTGGCAAATGAGGAATGTGTTAAAGCCTGCTTGAGCAGATCGGCGCTGGTAATGCGCTCCGTAAGGCTTATCCCCGCCACAACTTATAGCTCCCGGGCAATGAGACTAGCATTCTGTCCCCCAAAGCCAAACGCATTGGACATGACGGTTTTAATGCGGCGCGGTTCGGGATGATTAGGCACATAGTATAAGTCGCACTCGGGATCCGGGTATTCCAGATTGATGGTTGGTGGCAGTGTCTGATATTTCAATGCCAATATGGAGGCTATCATTTCAACCGCGCCAGCCGCTCCTAAAAGATGCCCCGTGGACGATTTGGTGGATGAAACCGCCAGACGTTTGGCATTCTCTCCAAACACCCGCTTGATCGCCAACGTCTCAGCGATATCCCCCTTAGGCGTCGATGTGCCATGAGCGTTAATGTAGTCGACGGTTCCTGGGCTCATCCCGGCATCAGCTAGGGCCCGTTGCATGGCCTGCGACGCCCCCTCGCCTTCGGGATGGGGTTCCACCATATGATACGCGTCCGAAGAGCGGCCATATCCCGCCAATTCTGCATAGACATGAGCAGCTCCCCGTTTTTCGGCATGGCTCAGACTCTCCAACACTAAAAAGCCCGCCCCTTCTCCCATAACAAAACCATCGCGCTCGAGATCAAATGGCCGACTGGCATGTTTGGGGTCTGCGTTGCGGGTAGACATGGCCTTCATTGAGCAAAATCCTGCGAAAGCCAACGGGATTAAGGACGCCTCCGTCCCCCCCACCAACATCACATCCGCCTCACCATGCTGAATCGCCCTCAGTCCCGAACCAATCGCGTTGCCGGACGAGGCGCACGCCGTCACCACCGTTTCGTTTGGACCACGCAGGTTTAAACGGATAGCCAGTTGTCCCCCCGCAATGTTGCCAATCATTTTGGGAATAAAAAAAGGGGTAATGCGGGACGGACCACGCTCCAACAAGACCTGATGCTGCTCCGTCAACGTCTGCATACCGCCGATGCCGGTGCCCACCACTATACCGGCGCGGTCCGCATCGATGTTCTCGCCCAGTCCCGAGTCCCGCCAGGCCTCATCCGCAGCACCAATCGCCAGTTGAACAAACCGATCCATATGCCGCAATTCCTTCTTATCCAGATACTTTCCCGGATCAAAATCGCGGACTTGGGCGGCAATACGGCTGGGATACTCCGTCAAATCATAGTTTTCCAGTACATCTACGGCGCTTTCGCCTTCAGTGATACCCTTCCAAAATAGTTCTAACCCTGATCCAACCGGGCTTACCACACCCATCCCCGTGACAACAACTCGTTCCATGGAAATCTCTCGATCTCCTCCCTGTCACAATCCATGACATTCGTAGGTCTTCGATAATCTATGAATTTTCCCGAATGTATTCGATGGCGTCGTTCACGCTCGCAATTTTCTCGGCTTCGTCATCGGGAATTTCCAAGCCAAACTCCTCTTCCAACGCCATAATCAGTTCCACAATGTCGAGACTGTCCGCACCCAAATCCTCAATAAAGGAGGACTCTAAAGTTACCTCGTCTTCTTCTACACCCAGCTGATCAACAATAATCTCCTTGACCTTGTCAAAAATCTGCTCTTTGGTTGCCACTAACTCCACTCCCCTAATGGTAGTTTTTTCTGATCCACACCGTCGTGCTAATCCATCACTAATCCGCCGTCAACCACCAACGTCTGACCGGTCACATAGTCAGCGGTGATAAGATACCACACTGCGTCGGCGATTTCCTCCGGCCGACCCGCCCGCCCTAGCGGCACTTGACCGACCAGTGCCTTCAAGGTCTCCTCGGCCATTTTTTGGGTTAAGTCGGTCTCCACCAGACCTGGTGCCACGACATTCGCGGTAATGTTGCGCGATGCCATTTCCCGGGCCACCGACCGCGTGAACCCCATGACTCCCGCTTTGGCCGCTGCATAATTGGCCTGCCCGGCATTCCCTAATATTCCAGCCACGGACGCAATGTTGACTATACGGCCAAACCGCTGCCTCATCATCGGCTTAACCGCTGCCCGGGTACACGCAAACACGCCGGTTAAATCGGTGGAGATCACGTCATGCCAGTCATCATCTTTCATACGCAAAAGCAAGGTGTCCCGTGCAATGCCGGCATTATTCACCAGCACGTCCAGGCGCCCCCACTTTTCCAGTACACTATTGACCAGAAAATTGGCTTGTGGGATATCGGAAATATCCGCCGACACCAATAAACACTCGGCTCCACTTTGTAAAACGGCCTCTCGAGTCGTCTCGGCCGCCTCACGATTCCCTCGATAATTGACCACCACTTTAAGACCTGATTGCGCCAACTTGACCGCAATCTGGCGTCCTATACCGCGAGAGCCCCCTGTGACCAAAGCCACTTTTTCACGCCATTCAGTCGACATCAAACATCCTACTTTCTTGGGATTGACCGGATTGGCTGAGGCTCCGCAACGTAATTCGTTGCTATTATAGCCTCCGACCTACACCAGTTCAAGTGCTTTCCCGAGTCCTTGCGGGTTCTCTACCGATAACGGAGTCTGAGCCCGATCAATTTTCTTCACCAAACTAGCAAGGCTTTTACCCGGGCCCAACTCCAGAAAATGTTCCACGCCATCATTGATCGCCCGCCGTACACTGGCTTCAAAACGGACTGGCCGATAGACTTGGGCAACCAGCCGATTGACAATATCATCGGGTTCGCGACAATACTCGGCATCGACATTGGCGACAATCGGAAACGCGGCAGAAGACAGCCCGACATGGGCCAACGCCTCGCGCAATGCCAATCCAGCCGGCTCCAAGAGCCGGGAGTGAAACGGGGCACTAACCCGCAACCGAGCTGTGCGGCCTCCTGCTTTACGAACTAGGGCTTCCGCCAGGTCTAAGCCTTTGAGGTACCCAGACACAACAATCTGTCCCGGCGCATTATAATTAGCCGGGTCCACGGTTGCCGTGCGGCTGGCGGTTCGGCAGATATCTTCCACCGTAGCAGCCTCCAAGCCGATGACCGCCATCATTCCTCCCGTCCCCTTGGGCACCGCATTTTGCATAGCGCGGCCGCGTAGGCGCGTCACGCGGACGGCATCGCTCAACCTAATGGCGCCGGCTGCCACATAGGCGGAATACTCACCTAGCGACAACCCCAGGCCTAGGATCGGTTGAAATTGAGGTCGCTCCTGTTTGAGCGCTCGCCAGCAAGCCACACTGACCACCAGTATGCCAGGCTGCTGCACTTCGGTATCCTCAAGGGTTTCGGCTGGACCCTCAAAAATTGCCCGACTCAAAGGGTACCCAAGAGCGTCGTCAGCCTCTTCAAATGCTAGCTTAGCCGAAGAATAGTGTTGGAATAACTCCCAACCCATCCCGACGGTTTGTGAACCTTGCCCGGGAAAAATGACCGCCCACCGGCTCAACCGAGCACCTCCTCGATATCTTTGCATTGGACGTCATTCAATGGCAACGCAATCAGACCATAAGCTCCGGGACCGATGTGGCTAGAGATCACCGGCCCAATCACACCGTCCAGCCAGCCGACCACGCGCCATCCTTCGGCGACCGCCTCCTTCAAGGCTTGCGTGTTTCCCGAATGACCCATCGCGGCCAAAATTGGTCGTCCCGGTTCGATCCTGGATTTCAGTGACGCCAGCAAGGCGGGAACGATCTGCCGCTCACCCCTCACCTTGCGCTCGGGGCGAAAAGTTCCGTGCTCCAGGACTAATACCGGCTTCATATCGAGGAGGGTGCCCAAAAGGCGCGCCGCCTGGCCGATGCGGCCGCCTCTGGCTAGATACTCCAGGGTGACTGGAGCCGTCAGCGCGAACAGCTTCTCTTTTAACTGCTGAACTTCGTCGGCGAGCGTTTCTAAATCTAGACCCAAAGCGGCTCGGCATGAGGCCCACCACACCAAAAGACCGGTCCCCAAGCTAGCGGACTCTCCATCAATAACCCGTATGGGGCCATCGACCATGCGCGCCGCCACTTCTGCGGAACGCACGGTACCCGATAGGCCTTGGGCCAGGTGGATCGACAAGATGCCGTCTTTGCCTTGGTTCAAACATTCCGTGTATACGCGCACAAAAGCCCCCGGAGCCGGTGCGGACGTTTTGGGCGGTTCCGATAAATCGGGGAGCTTGCCCAGAAAATCTAAGGGGTCCAGTTCCACCCGATCTTGATAACTCCGACCGTTAAACGTCACCGTCAACGGTACCATAGACACACCATGGCGACTAAGCCAGTCCGCGCTCAAATCAGCCGTCGAATCGGTCACTACCGCCACTGTCATGAGGTTTTCCCCCAACGCACCACCACCGATCCCCAGGTGAGGCCTGATCCGAAGGCAGCCAGGACAATCACTGCACCGAAAGACAAATGGCCTTGGTGACGGATTTCATCCCAGGCGAGGGGGATCGAAGCCACCGAGGTATTGCCATAACGTCCAATATTATTAACCACCTGACACTCGGACAGGTCAAATTGCCGCATTGACGATTCGATGATGCGCTGGTTAGCCTGATGGGGTATGAGAACATCCATGTCACCGACGGTCAAGCCCGCTCGGGCAAGCCCTTGTTCAATCGCCTCAGGCATTGCTTTGACGGCAAAGCGAAATACGTCGTTGCCGCTCATTTTTAGATAATGCAAGCGATTGTCCACGGTTTCGTGCGAGGCCGGCCATCGGGATCCCCCACCAGGTTGGATCAACAAGTCCGCCCCCCGCCCGTCGGCATTCAAATACGTGGCGAGAATGCCGAGTGCGCCTTCCGCACGTCCTTCCAATACCACCGCCCCAGCCCCATCGCCAAACAGCACCGCCGTCGTGCGGTCCTCATAATCGACGATGCTCGACAATTTGTCACTCGCAATGACCAGCACCCGTTGATAAAGTCCGGACTCAATCGTGGCTTTGGCCAGAGTCAGACCGTAAATCCACCCGGTACAGCCAGCCTGCACATCCACTGCGGGAGTAGGGCGGTCAGTCAATTGGGCTTGCACGCGCGCCGCGGTGGAAGGGAAAACCGTGTCTGAGGTATTGGTCGCTAAAATAATGAAGTCAATGTCCTCGGCCACGCGACCCGCATCGGCCAGCGCCCGTCGGGAAGCGACAACAGCCATGTCGGAGGTGGATTCCGTGGGAAGGGCCAGTCTTCGCTCACGAATGCCTGTACGCGACACAATCCATTCGTCGTTGGTATCGAGCATCTGTTCTAAATCTTGGTTGGACAACACCCGCTCTGGGGCATAGCTCCCCAAGCCTGTCACTTGAGCACGCATCATCCTCATTGAGCTCCTTCCTGGATGCGCTCACGGATGCGCCCATGGGCATCCCGCACGAGATAATCGCTAGCACGCATAAGCGTCTTATAAAACGCCCGAGGATCACTAGACCCATGACATTTATAGACAATCTGGTTGAGGCCTAAAAGTGGAGCGCCGCCTTGCTCCTGATAGTCCCAGCGATTTTTCAGCGCTAAGAACCCATCTTGAACCAATAGAGCACCCAGTTTGTGCTTCATGCTCCCCACCAAGGCCGCCCGCACCTCACGAAAGATGTCGCGGGCTGCCCCTTCAATAGCTTTTAGGGCGACATTGCCCGCAAACCCTTCAGTGACTACGACGTCCGCTTGTCCTTGCAAAAGCTCGCGCGGCTCCAAATTCCCGATAAAGTTTAAGTTGGGGTCACGTGCCAATAAGTGGTGCGCTTCCTGGATGAGTTGGGGGCCCTTCTCCACTTCGACCCCTACATTCAGCAGGGCCACTTTGGGGTTGTCGACCTCATACACTTCGCGACAATAAATCGAGGCCATTACCCCATATTGATACAACTGCACCGGTCGCGGCTCCAAGTTAGCGCCCACGTCGAGCAATAATACGCCCCACCCGGCAAAACTCGGCAAAATGGCCGACAAGGCCGGGCGTTCGATCCCGGGCAAACGGCCTAATACAAAAAGTCCAGCCGCCATCAAGGCGCCCGTGTTCCCGGCGGAGATGGCCGCATCCGCGGCACCTTGCTTCACCAAGCGAATGGTTTTGACAAGCGAGGAATTCGTCTTATGGCGCACTGCTTTTACCGGCGGCTCCGATGTATCAATGACTTCATCGGCCTCAATCCACTCCAATTGCGCGTGAGTGGACCGCTGCACTAACTCACTGGGCATCTTTGAGCGATCGCCAACCAACAGCACCGTCACGTCATGCCGCTCGTCCACGAGGGCGCGCGCTCCGGTAATTGCTGCACCAGGAGCCAAGTCGCCTCCCATGACGTCCACCACAATCTTCACTGAACACAGTCTCCCTTCGACGGCTCCACGGCCACAACCACCATTTTAGCCCGAAAAACCGGAACATCCCGTACGGTACTGACCACCAAGACAATCCAGCGCGGGCCCAAATGACGCAAAACTTCGGCGGTCGCCCAAATTTGCTCGCCAGCCAGGACGGGTTGCTTGTATTTGGCATTGACCAGTCCCGTCAAGACCACATCTCCGTCCACAACCGCCAGAGCCAACGAGTCGGCTTGCGCAAAGATATAGTGCCCGCGCAGAACTCCCGTCCGTTCAAAACCCATAGCGGGCGTCGTATCCATGACCGATCGCCCTGATCGGCCCAGGTCTAAGTCGACCAAGTCTCCCACCATTTCCTGATGGGTCAAGGCCCGCAACCCCCTTACAGCCTGACGGGCCAACCCCTCGGAACGCAACCGTAACTCGGGAATGCCTAAGTGAAAACGGTCCAGGCGCACCGTAGGCACACTGACACCAAAATAGTGTGCAAGCTCTTCGTCGGTCTGCAACGGATTGTCGTGAATCCGTTCGGCCAATAGCCGTTGGCGCTCCAGCCGACCCTGTCTGGCCATCCACCATCCCCCGCCTTTATTCTATGACCAGATAATAACATTTCATCATAAATATTGCACGCGCGACAGGTACTCAGAGTTAGGGCAGGAAAGTCGGTCCTGACACACCCTCTGACTACCCGCTTTCACAGGCTGCAGTCAAACGTCCGAAGCCCCTTCAGCCTTCTCCCTATTTTCTACAATATCGGAGGCGCGGGCCGAGTCGCCTTGCCGGGAATCGACAACAATCGTAAATTTGGTTACCCAATCGCAAACGATGGCGTTATACTTACTGAAACTCTGGAAAGGTTTAGCAGGAGGTTTTATGGCTAACATACACCCATCTCATTCACCACGGCGCCGTCACGCCAAGCCATCAACCGCCAAACGGCATTGGCGCCTTAAATGGTGGCATTTCGGATTGGTGGTGTTGGTCATGATGGCCGTGGGGGCTATCGCATCGAGACCCCGAGCCGGTTTGGTTGCCAGCGCCCGTGCGCTGACCCAGGTTAAAACGGCGGGACTTCACGTTCACATCGCACGGGCTCTGGTGGTCACCCACTCGGGGCGAACCGAACCGTTACGCATTCGGCCAAGCGGGTTGTGGCCTAAACACACCTTGCTGCCCGGCCACAGAGTTATAGTTCGTCTTACCGTGACGGGGCTTTTTGGCTGGAGTGACACCCATGTATTTTCGCTCAAGACACCGGGGCAACCTAAGCTCCGCAACACCAGTCTGACCGTCGACCTTAATCATCGGCCGACCGTCTCTTTCACCAAACCCGTCGCGCAAGTATTGATTGGCAACAGCCATATCGTTAACGTCGCCGGTGCATCGAAGGCCCCTATCGGATCGGTTGAGAACATTCCGGATCAGCACGGCGCGTTAGCCGTGGCGTTTCGCTCACGCACTTGGGAGCCCTTTAGCCGTCCCACGACGGTCTCCTGGACTTCGGTGCCTTGGCTGACAGCCACGGCGACTCAAGATTCCACCGGACACACGAACCTCTCGACAGCTCCCATAGACGTCACCTTCTCTAGCGCTGTATCCCGTGCGAATACTAACAACTGGTCTCTGAGCCCTTTCGTCCGCGGCCGCTGGAAACGGGTCAACCGTAAAACCTGGCAGTTTGATCCGACCGGTCAAGGGTGGGCGCCTGACAGCACCGTGACACTTTCTATACCCAACGGCTCAAAGAGCCCGGTTGCCCAAGATGGATCCACCTTGGCCAAGAGCACGGCACTCACTGTTCAGCTTTCGCAAGGCACCACCGTACGGTTGCAGGAATGGCTAGCAGAGTTGGGATACCTGCCGCTCTCCTGGACCCCGCCATCAACCGGATCGTCGCTCGCAAGTTGGAGCTCGGCCTATTCACCACCGACAGGCCAGTTTAGCTGGCGCTATTCCCATGTACCCGTGGCCCTTCGAAACCAGTGGAACCCTACCTACTGGACCGCCATGACCCAGGCGGCGGTGATCGCATTTCAGCACCAGGACAACCTCACCGTCAACGGCATCGCTGACCCCCAAGTCTGGTCCGCCCTGCGTCAGGCGGTGAAAAACCACACCGCCGTTTTCACGAAGCCTTATGCCTACGTGTACGTCTCGGAGACACTACCGGAGCGACTGTGGTTATGGGTGGGGGGCAAATTAGTGTTGACCACGCTGACCAATACGGGGATTCCCAAAACCCCGACCACGTTGGGCAGTTATGCCGTGGATGTCAGAGATCGGTTCCAGATTATGCGGGGCAAGAACCCCAATGGGATCCACTATGCCGACCAGGTTCATTGGATTAACTATTTTGACAAAAGTCAGGCGGTGCATGGATTCTTGCGGGCACATTACGGATTCCCGCAAAGTCTGGGATGCGTCGAGGTTCCCATCCCCATCGCCAAAAGAATCTATCCCCACCTTTACATTGGGGCGTTGGTCACGGTCCAGGGACCCGGTTCTTCGCCGTTAGTTCCTTCGAACCATTCGACTTGACCGGGGCAGCGTAGCGGTCATAAGTCAACATACTGTTACCATTCACGCACCCAGGCGTTATAGTCGGTGACATCACTTCAATCCGAAGGGACGGAACTGGCATGTTGCCAAAAGTTGTGGCGGTCGCTTCGTGCCTGACCGCCAGCTTGGTTCTAGCGGGTTGCGGTGTCCGTCATGTGTCTGGCAAGCCTTCTGATGGCCAGGCCTTCATCGGCGCGGTCACTGCAAAATGTCCGCAGGTGCCAGCGTTGCAGAATAGCGCGCTCCTCTCCGCCGTCTCCTATTCTACCGTCGCGGCGGTGCTCAACGGCCGACTCGAAATCACGACGGATGCGGGCCTAAACTGGAACAGCGCAACATTGCCAGCTCACACGTTTCCTATGGCCCTTGACTTTGTGAGTCCCACCACTGGATGGGTACTGACCTTTTCATCGACACGGGTAGAGCGCCCTATCCTGTACAAGACGACCGATGGTGGGCGCATCTGGCATAAAGAGTTCGAGGGTTCCGCCAATGCGTTTGGTGATGCGTTGGACATGGTCTCACCCCAGGTCGGCTGGCTAACCATTGGCTCCACCTTATATCGGACAACGACGGGAGGCCGACAATGGCATGTGGTCAATTTGCCTGCTGGATCTATCCCCGGTCAGATCGATTTTGTCAGTGCCACTCAAGGCTGGACAACCGCATCGAGTCAGTCTGGATCCACCCAGTCTTCTATCCTTGCCACCCATGATGGCATCCACTTTCATCCCATCCTGTCGACCTCCCATAGCGTGGGACCCATCGACCTCCAACCCAACGGCCAAGGATATGCCTTGGAATCCAACCCGTCCGAGGGACCCCAGTTCGGATCGCTGTTAACGACGCGAAACGCCGGCAGGAGCTGGTCCACCCTGACCAGTGCCTATCAATTGGGCAAGAGCGGAGCCTATGGGTATGTGGGAGGAATGGCCTTTGGGGGCAAAACCGGATGGATTGGCACAACCAATGGAGCCCAAGGATTTCAACCTAGCGGCGTCTTGATTACGGCCAACAGCGGGGCCACTTGGCATACCGTCGGCAGGCATCGCGGCTGGGCCATCCAAGATGTCGCCATGACCAATCCGGGGCGTGGTTGGATCCTGGCCCGGGGTCCTTTAGGTTTAAACTTTTTGGCACGGACTTATGATAACGGGAGGCATTGGACGGTCGTAGCCCCACCGACCAGCCCCAATTCCCTGGACTTTATCAGCCCTGGGGTCGGTTACGGCCTAGGAATAGCCAACAATGCGGCGGCCGTAGTCAAGACGGTAGATGCAGGGCACCACTGGGTTCCCATCAAGCTTCCCCTCCATGTGTTTAGTGCGTTCGGCTTTTCCCATCACATCGGCTTAGGCGCGTACGACACCTACACGGGCAACCAGGCCGTCCCGGTCACCAACCTCTATCGGTTCACAGCCGGCACAAACCGCTGGCATCTAGTCTCCAAACTAACCGGAGTGAGCGGCTTATCCCTGGAGTTTCTCGGACACCGTAACTGGGTGATGGCGGTTCAGGTTAATGGAAGTTTTAATAATTCGCTGGAATTGAGTGTCGACAACGGCGCCCACTGGAAAAAACTTGGGCTGGTGACGCCCCTGGGCGCCATGGTAAACGTGGTGAATCGCCATGGGGCCTGGGTGTTTTCGAATCCCGCTAAGACATCGTCTACCGGAGAGGGCACGCTAAGTTGGAATGGTCTTTCCGGCACAACCCACAAAACGGTTTTACGGCTACCCGTTGCGGGTCCGGTGCAGTATTCGGCGAACCGCATCGACTTTCTCAACGCTCAGGTCGGTTGGGTATTTGTCACCAAAACCGTCATGTCCCACACTATGATTCGTAAGCCCGGCAGTAAAAATAAGGTGCGGGCCGCTCCCCACAGCAGCCAGATTTTATACGATACGACTGATGGCGGCCGCCAGTGGACCGAATGGAAGTTACCGCTGGCATGGACCATCACCGCTGCGAACCTAGTCACCAGCCAGATCGGGTATCTGTCGGTCAATGGCGCCGTAGTGGGCACCCAGGATGGTGGCGCCGTCTGGCATGTGAGTGCCCCTTAACGTTCGATATTCGGACGACAATCTGGGGAGTTGCACACCAAAGTTCTTTTAGCTGTTAGCCAGCGCGGAGCCTCATGAGGTGGGCAAGTAGTGGCATGCAATCGAATTATTCTGCTATACTCCTCACGTCTTATAATTGATGATTTAAGCGGCCGATTTGAAGACTTGAAACTTGAGCGTCAACAGGGAGTGGAGTTTGGCTTGATGGCGATCGCTGGTATCGGCCAAACAGTCGATAATC
>JAJZXX010000076.1 GCA_021806205.1 Bacillota bacterium
GGATATAAGGCACTCGCCATGAGGCGAAAGTTTTTCCTGGCAATGCCATCTCCAGGTCGTTTCGTGATAGACTAACCAGGTGTTCGCCCTTTGAAAATGGGATACGTTGGCGGTTGCCTCCCGCCATCGTGGGAGATGTAAAATGTATCGCGTCGGCAAGACCAGACGTTAACAGGATTCGGCGAACGATCACTCCAAATAACCGGAAACCTTCGGGCGACCGGATAGGGGGTGTTTGGCTCACCCCTTGCGAGTAAAGCTCTTTGGAGTTTCTCGCAAGAATTCCCACCAGTACTCGCTGTAAAGCTCGCCTGCTTTAGGCATGGGGAGTGTCAAGATGAAGATCTCTCCTAAAGAAGTGGTGAGTTTTAAAGATCATCTTTACCATCAAATGTTATAGGCAACTGGGTAAGATTCAGACAGATATTGGTGCCAATATTAGCGCAATCACATGAACTTTTTGGTGGGATGAGTACCAACTTCGAGGCGCTTGAGACAGTGATCCAACGTACACCCGCCCCGGTTGAGCGGTGCAGGCCTTGCCGTAGGACGCAAACTAAATGGCGAGTCCTTCGACGTACCCATTCGACCGTAGTCCCTATCGCACCAGTTATTTGGGCGCGGATCCGTGCAGAGTGGGACCCCAGCCCCCGGTTACGGGGACATCATCCGACCGTCTTTCGACTCGGTGGAACGTGCCACCAGGTTCGTGTGGATCTCCGACGGAAAGGGAATGGCTTTATGGGCTACGCGATCCAGGTGAGCACCCACCATGTCACAGGTAGCCGCTATTTCTGCGTGATCCCGCATGATATGCCGGAAACGAACCGTCTTATCAAAGACCGACACAATTTCGCTGGTAATGGTCACGACGGTCCCTGCGAAAACTTCCCGATGATACTGGATATGTTGTTCTAATGCGGCCATTCCTCGCGCATGGCTAGTGAAATACAACAGAGAGAGGCCCACCCGATCAAAGAGAATCCACGTCGCTTGATCAAACAATGCCACATAGAATTGAACATTCATATGGCCCATGTGGTCGATGTACTGCGGGTAGATCACCCCAACATAGGTCGCTTCCGACACACCATCGCTCATCGTCCAACCTCCTCTCGCACTGACCGATGTGTTCGCTATCCTGTGGCAATTATCCTGTCAGTGAAGGGTTTCCTATCGGTACGATGGCTCCATCGAGTGCTCATTTGGGAAAGCAAATGAACCGAGTTTCAAGACTCGCCTAGACAACCCAGCCTTTAATGACAATCCATTCCGCCATCCAGGATTCATGGCGCATTTTGCCAATACGGCCTTGGCGCCCGCGGGTTAAGACGGCTGCAAGGACAATTTCCGGACATACATCATATGATGTGTCAGGTCATAGGGATAGCGATCCCTCGACGGACGACAAACGTCAACGCGCATTCACTCGATGCTGACGATTTTAGGCTCAGGCATCAGCGGGCGAACTTTACCTGTCACCAGGCCCGGAACCATGCATATGATTGACCTCGCCTTATGCCTTAGACGGATGGAAGCACTCGGGATGCAGACCTCGAGGAGGTGTCGGGCGATCTGTGCACAGAAAGACCGCCATCGAACCCGGTCGCCGAGTGCGCCCGTGGCACGTACCGTCAATGAAGGTCTGCCGATTGCGGATGACGATACGACTTCACGGAAAGCCGCATGGGCCTCCGATGATCAGTTGAACCCACCTCAGCCCAGCATTGACAATCCGATACCCATCTGCCGACCACAGCCCGATGCGAATGTCGGAATTCCGATCCCTATTGTATTTGAAATCGATGGCGCTTTTGGAACTCACCGCGTCCGTTTTGCCCTAAGAAGCTTTGACCGTCAACAATAACCTCACCGCGAGAAAGCACCATACGCACCGCGCCCTGTGTGGTTCGTCCTTCATAGGGGTTGTAATCAACCCGCATATGGGCGGTCTTTGCCGTCCAGGTAGTCGACCCTTGCGGGTCAAACAGCACCAAATCCGCATCGGAACCCACGGCAATGGTGCCCTTTTTGGGAAACAAGCCAAACATCTTGGCTGGCCCTGTCGACGTGACCTCGACAAAGCGATTAAGCGAGAAACGGTTTTGGGAAACAGCCCCGTCATAAATTAAGGACATTCGCGTTTCCACCCCCGGAGCCCCGTTGGGAATCTTGGCGAAATTATCCTGACCCAATACCTTCTGATCCTTCATGCAAAACGGACAATGGTCGGTGGAGACCACCTGCAGGTCGTTTCGCTTGAGGGCTGTCCAAAGACGCTCTTGGTGCTCCCGCGGCCGAAGTGGGGGAGACATCACATACTTCGCTCCGGCAAACCCTGGTTCCTCATAGTTGTCATAAGAAAGAAAGAGATACTGTGGACAGGTTTCCGCGTACACAGAATGGCCTTGGTCACGCGCCGCCATGACGGCATCCAACGCCTGCGAGGCCGATAGGTGCACAATATAGATGGGGGCCCGAGCAATGTCCGCTATCGTGATGACGCGGTGGGTAGCCTCGCCTTCCATCTCGGGGGGCCGGGTCAGCGCGTGATACTTCGGGGCGGTTTCGCCCCGCGCCAAGGCTTGCTCGACCAGCACGTCGATCACACTGCCATTTTCAGCATGCATGGCCATGAGTGCCCCGATCTCCCCGGACCTTTGCAGGGCCCGAAAGATTCCCCCATCATCAACCATGAACACGCCGGGGTAGGCGGTAAACATCTTAAAGCTGGTAACGCCTTGGTCCACCATCGTCTGCATTTCCCGCAAGCGCTCTGACGACGCCTCGCTGACAATCATGTGAAACGAGTAGTCAATGGTCGCTTTGCCCTCGGCTTTTTCCAACCAGGTTTCCAATGCCTCTTGCATCGTGTGGCCACGCGATTGAATGGCAAAGTCAACAACGGTCGTCGTCCCCCCGAAGGCGCAAGCCCGAGTGCCCGTAAGAAAGTCGTCCGAGGACATAGTGCCGCCGAACGGCATGTCGAAATGGGTATGGGCATCAATGCCTCCAGGCAACACCAAAATCCCGTCGGCATCAATCTCTTGGTCGGCTGTAACCGGTAGATTTCGGCCGACCATCTCGACCACCCCATCCACGATCAAGATGTCAGCGTGATAGTCATCCACGGCCGTGACAATGTGCCCGTTCTTTATTAGCGTCTTCATCTCCCTATCACTGTCCTTTCTCTTATGAAGTCTGGCTAAGCCGCGCCTCGCGCTGACGCCAAGTTTCGTATAGGCCCTTATCCTGGGGAACCATTTCAATGCAGTCCGGGACCGGGCATACCAGCGAACAGAGGTTGCAGCCCACGCAATCTTCCTCCCGCACTACCGGTGCCCTCTGTCCGGGCTGGCGGTCGATGCATTGGTGAGCCCCGTCCTCACAGGCGATATAGCAGAGATTACATCCGATACAGAGATCGTCATTAATGCGGGCCACCTGTTGGAACGAATACATCAAGCGGAGGTCATTCCAGTCACCGATCTTGGCCGCGGCCTTTCCCACCAATTCTTCGACCCGCGAGAGTCCGCGGTCATTGAGATAGTCATTCAACCCCTCGGTCATCTCCCGAACCATGCGAAACCCGTAATGCATAGCGCCCGTGCAGACTTGAACGGCACCCGCGCCGAGCAGCATGAATTCAACCGCATCGCGCCACGTTTCAATCCCGCCGATTCCGCACAGGGGCACTGGAACCTGGGCATCGTTATATAGGCTAGACAACATGTGGAGTGCAATCGGCTTCACCGCGGGCCCACAATATCCGCCGTGAGAGCCCCGCCCGTCCACCTCGGGAATCGGCCGCCAGGTGTCGATGTCCACGCCGATCACACTATTGATGGTATTGATCAGGGATAAAGCTTGAGAACCGCCTGCCACGGCCGCCCGTCCAGGAACCCGAATGTCCGTCACGTTCGGGGTCAACTTCACGATGACGGGCAATTTCGTGGTCTCGGACGCGTAACGGGTGATGGTTTCAGAGTACTCAGGCACCTGACCTACCACGGAACCCATGCCGCGTTCGCTCATGCCATGTGGACACCCAAAGTTCAACTCGATGCCATCGGCGCCCGTGTCTTCGACGCGCTTGACCATGTCATGCCATAATGACTGACGGGCCTCAAACATCATTGACACAATAACAGCATGATGGGGAAACTTTCGCTTTACCTCGGCAATCTCGCGAAGATTGTCCTCGATCGAGCGGTCGGATATGAGCTCGATATTGTTCAACCCCATCATGCGGCGACCACCATAATCGATCGATCCCAACCGGGAGCTCACATTGATAATCGGTTCGCCCACCGTTTTCCAAACCGCCCCGCCCCATCCTTCGTCAAATGCCTTCATGACTTGATAACCCGTATTGGTGAGCGGGCCCGACGCGAGCCAAAAGGGATTGGGTGATTGAATTCCTGCAAAATCCACCGTTAAGTCTGCCATATACGATTCTCCCTCCTATCGCGCTTGCTGGCACATAAGACGCCGGTGAATGGCCAAAGCGGCACGTTTCCCGTCCTCGACCGCCTGCACCACTGTGGACTCTCCCGGCCGGGCCAAACAATCGCCAATACCGTAAACCCCGGGCACCGACGTCTCATAGGTCCTGGGTTCGACCACCACCACACCGTTTTTCATCTGGGCGCCCATAAGCTCCCAAATGGTCGCCTCTTTCTCCTGCCCAATGGCCCGGATGACGGTATCCGCCGGTATCGTGAACTCGCTTCCCTCAATCACAGTCAGTTCTGCCGTCCGGGACGACCGATCACCGCCCTTCAGTGCGGTTCGCACGACCTGCACCCCTTGCACACGGCCATCGCCGATGATAGCCGTGGGAAGCGTCCACCATCGATAGCTCACCCCATCCTGCTTGGCGAATTCATACTCATACCGATAGGCGGGCAAGGCCGCCTCATCCCGCCGATATAAAATGGTCACCTCTTCCGCTCCGAGGCGTCGCGCACAAGTAGCCGCGTCCACGGCAGTATTACCCGCCCCCACAACGACCGCCAGCCGACCCATTCGGATATCCATGAGTGGACGGGTCTTGGTCTCTTCAACCAAATCTAGCGCGTCGTACACGCCTTCAAGGTCTTCGCCCGGAATGGCTAGTCGCGGTACTTTGCCTAATCCCACGGCCACCACCACGGCGTCGTGGGTATTCCGTAGGTGTTGAAGGTCGGCCGACGTCGCAATAGTCTGACCGAAATGAAAGTTCACCCCCAGTTGCTTAATGACCTCGACCTCAAAGAGGCTGACCGTGAGGGGTTCGCGGTATGAGACAATACCATAGGTGTCTAGACCTCCTCCCGCGTCCCGCTTGTCATAGACATCGACGCGATAGCCCATACGGCAAAGCTGCGAGGCCGCCCCTAATCCGGCCGGACCAGCCCCGATGACCGCCACACACCCCGACCCTCGCTCGGGAAGCGGCGGAAGTTCTGGAGTACCGCTTGCCATCGCATGGTCCATCGCCGCCCGCTGTAATCGTCCAATAGTCACAGGACGACTGTCCTCGACCCGCACACAACTGCCCTCACACAAAGCCTCGGTTGGGCAAATCCGGGCACAGGTAGCACCTAGAATGTTGGCATCCAGAATGGTTCGCGCCGACCCCTTGAGGTCTCCGGTCACGATGTGGTGGATGAATCCGGGAATATCGATGCCGGTTGGGCACGCCTGAATGCAGGGGGCATCGTAGCAGAAGTAACAGCGCAACGCCTCCTCAGCCGCTTCTCGCTGGGTTAGCGGAGGCACCACCTCAATGAACGCACGATCATTTGACAGTTCAAGACTCATGGCAATCCTCCTTGGTGCATGGGTTTAATGGGTAAGGCATCCCGAACTCCCCAGGAGCCACTTTACTTTAGAACCCCATCCGTTCTCGTTTGTTCCGAGTAAATCGAGTCTTCCTATTCCGCCGTATCGGCCAGATCCGTCGAGCGAACAGACACCGGGGCACGACTCTTGGTGAGCACCGTGAGCCCCCAATAGACCAAAATGGACACGATGAAGGTAAAGAGCCAGCCGAACGTATAAAGCCGGTCCCAAATCCCAGGATGTGCCACGACTCCTCCGGGAGTGGTCGCTGCCGCAATGAATCCCGGGATAACCGGCACTACGGCAACCAAAAGCGCCACGATGGCAATCCCATTGAAACCGTTGTTGTAACGGTAGTTTCCATCCGGCTTATAGAGATCGGCCAACTCCAACCGTTGATGACGGACCAGCCAATAGTCCGCAATCATGATGCCGCCGATCGCCCCTAAGAGACTCCCGTATCCACCGAGCCAGGTGAAAATGTAGGCCCCCGCGCTTTGATAGAGAAGCCAGGGGAACGACACCACCCCGATAATGCCGGTGATAATGCTGCCTGTACGAAAAGAGATGCGCCGCGGCGCAACATTCGAGAAGTCATTAGAGGGCGCCACCACGTTGGCGCCAAGATTAACGGCTGCCTGCGCGATGAGAATGACAATCATGACCAGTATCAAGAGAACCGGCCCCATCTTGATCTGAGTCAGGAGGGTAACGGGGTTCCAGACGGCGTGGCCATAAATCACCACGGTCGCCGCCGTCACCGCAATGCCAATGAAGCTAAAGAGGATCATCGAGAGAGGCAGCCCAATCGCCTGCCCCCACACTTGAGTTCGTTGACTTCTCGCGAATCGCGTAAAGTCCGGAATGTTCAAGGACAGGGTGGCCCAATATCCAATGTTAGCCATAAGGCCCGGCCCAAACAACAGCCAGAACGGGGCGTGACCCTGTTGAAGCTTGACCGATGCCGCAAATACGTGCCCGATACCGCCCCCGGCAGCCAGTCCCCACGCCAATAAAGCGAGGCTCACCACCAACAATAACGGTGCGGACCAGGTCTCGAAAATCCTCACACTCTCCATGCCGCGAACGATGACAACCATCTGGACGATCCAGAACACGCCGAAGGCAATAAATTCATGAGCGGGCACGGACGCCCAACCGGGCCACAGCACAATGAGAATGGCGTTAACCGCCAATCCCCCCAGCCAGGTTTGAATGCCGAACCATCCACAAGCCACCAACGCCCGCGCCAGTGCCGCAATGTTGGCTCCCCGGGTGCCAAAGGACGCTCGGACAAAAATGGGAAACGGGATGCCGTAGCGGGTGCCGGCATGGCCATTAAGAATGAGCGGGACCAGCACAATGAGATTCCCGAGGCCAATGGTAAAGAGTGCTTCCCACCAGTTCATCCCCGCCGCCATCAGACCCGACGCCAACGTATAGGTGGTGATGCAGATAGCCAATCCCACCCATAGCGCGGCTAGGTTCCACGTTCCCCAAGTTCGACGTTTTGGCCCGGCCGGGGCCAAGTCTTCGTTAAAGAGACGACTCTCTTTCACCTGGTCACGCACGACGGCCAGTTCCTCTTCGGATGAAACCGCAAGATCCTCTAAGCGAACCTTGTATATCATCAAATTACTCCCTTCTAGTCAACTATCGGTGACGAGAGGGAATCCGAGGCCAGCTGCCCATACGTTTCCGGTCGGCGATCGCGGAAGAACTGCCAAGTGTTACGCGTTTCCCGCACAAGGTCTAAATTGGCATCGACCATCAGCACCTCATCCGCATCGCGACTGGCCACCCCCACAAAACTTCCCCGCGGGTCGACCAGGTAGGACTGTCCGTAGAATTCGCCCATGCTCCAGGGCCTTTCCCAGCCAACACGGTTAATCGCACCGACAAAATAGCCGTTGGCTACCGCATGGGCGGGCTGTTCCAGCTTCCATAGGTACTCCGAGAGTCCTGCCACAGTGGCCGAAGGGTTGAAAACGATCTCTGCCCCATTGAGACCCAGCGCGCGAGCTCCTTCGGGGAAATGGCGATCGTAGCAGATATAAACTCCAATGTCCGCAAACTGAGTCCGAAACACGGGATATCCGAGGTTGCCATGACGAAAATAGTACTTCTCCCAAAAGCCGGTGTGGGGATCTTCACCAGCCTGTACCTGAGGCAGGTGAATCTTGCGGAACTTGCCGAGATAGCGGCCGTCCGCGTCAATAACAGCTGCCGTGTTGTAATAAAGTCCGGTAATCTCTTCCTCATACATCGGCACAACCAGCACCATCCCGGTCTCTTTGGCGATCGACTGCATTAGCTTGGTAGTCGGTCCGTCCGGAATCGGTTCGGTAAGATCATACCAACGCGGATTCTGTTCGGCGCAAAAGTAGGGGCCGTAGAACAGTTCCTGCAGGCACACAATCTGGGCCCCCTGCTGCTTGGCCTGATGGAGCATTGACACATGTTTCTCAATAGCCGTCCTTTTGTGCTCCTCCAGGGGCCGTTCACCGGCCACCTCATGGTGCGCTTGAATCAATCCGATGCGAACGTTTCTGCTCATGGGATTCCTCCATCTCTCCTTGAATTTGTGAACAGTGCGCCCGGGGGAATCGTCGAAATAACAATTTACGGGTATTTCGAGCCCAAATCCTTTAAGCGCGCCCAGGCCGGAAATTCCTACGGGCACATTCAGTTCAGAACTAGCTCCGATCTTCTATGACAAGCATTACACAAAAAGTCTATCACCTCCTTTATACAAATAGTCGGATGAGTCCCATTATGAACATACACTTTGACGATATCACCAGAGAACATTAGATAACAGAGTTCGAACGGTTTGACCGATTAGGACCTTCTGAGCGCCATTGCGCAGTCCCCCGACCCTTGAAAGGTTCCGAAAGCGGTCCGCCTCAATCCCATTGGGAGTCGTGGCAGAATCGCGCAAGCGTTACCTGAAGATTCAGTGACTCTTTCACCACGGGCGGCAAATCCTACGACCCATGGCGCGCTCTAATGTAATCAGCTTCATGTTCTCCAGCACGATCTTACAGATTTCTTTGACGGCGAATGCGGATCCAGTTTAATGATGTTTGCTAGGGACTCCCACTTGATCAGCAGACCGACCATGGTATACTGCCATCAAGAGTGTTGTCTCTTTCTGTTTGTTCCCGTTGCGTTAACCTGGCGTAAGGCGCCCCGGTATTCTGGAGTACGCAAGCTCTTCAGGTAACCGCGGTCGTTTATATGGGTTGACTGAACCGGCTCCCAGATGATGCAAGCATAGGCTACAAAGCAAAACCGCCCCTCGTTGCGATCGCCGTTAATGTTAGCGTAACCTTCATATCATGTGCGACCGGAACAAAGGAGAGGCGGCACCAGCGCCGGTTCCCGGTCCAACATTTAACGCTCCAAGGCGGGCCAACACTTTGTAAGGATGCCGTCAACCACCCCGGCCTGAAGGCCGGAGCTTGGTAAACTCTCACCTTCCGGTGACGGGTGACCAGCACGAGGACTCCGTTCGGCAGGTCATGACACCCGGTGATGCTTCTCCAGTCGCCGGCCTTGTCGTCCGTGATTAAACGCGAGCTCGGGATAGAGTAAGCTGTCCCAGCCTAGGTGCTGGTCGGTCCGGTTGTTGAGCACTGTGACACCATCTCTTCAACTCACGCATCAAACGCGTTTGTATTCGGGTCTGCTTACGCCAAATGGCTCCTGGGGTTGCGCCTATTATTACCGGAAGCCGTCGGGAATTGAGCTAAGTTCTCCTTAAGAAGGGAAATGCCCATTGACTGAGCGCCCAACGTATCAGGAGCTCCTAGAAGCACTTGAGACGCTCCGCCTAGAAAATCAGGTCCTGCGCCGGGAGATTGACCATCTAAAAGTTCCGCCCAGCAAAACCGAAACCGCATGGTCCACCGACAAAAAACTCCGCCTATACCGATCGCTCTTTCGCGGACGCGAAGATGTCTACGCCATCCATTTTGAGAACCAGAGAAACGGGAAGCATGGTTACCGGCCCTCGACCCGGGATCCACGCCTCAAAGCACCTTACCGGCCCGAAGACCTCTGCCCGCTGACGGACGGAGTAATCTATCGCCACCTCAAGGGTGAACTGGCCGTTGGTCTTTATCCGCTCCTAGTCAATGAGGAAACCCACCTTCTCGCCATTGATTTTGACAAATCCGATTGGTTGGCCGATGCACTCGCCTATCTGAACACCTCTCGTCAATGGGGCATTCCGGGCGCCCTGGAACGATCCCGCTCGGGAAACGGTGCCCATGTCTGGCTGTTTTTCGATGCGCCAGTCCCTGCCGTCCTTGCACGCCAACTCGGTGCCCGAATTCTCGCCACGTCAGCCAGGGAGCGGGGCGTCGGCAAACTAGAATCGTACGATCGGTTCTTTCCGAATCAAGACACCATGCCCAAAGGACGGCTCGGGAATCTCATCGCCCTGCCCCTGCAGGGTGAGGCGGTGCAGTCGGGTAACGCGCTCTTCATCCAAGATGACGGGATCCCGTTTGACAACCAGTGGGAATTTCTTCAAACGTTACGAAAGATAACCCGCGCAGAGCTAGACGAGGTTCTCCTGACCCACCCCGGAGAGTATTGGGAGGACCTCGGACTCCTGGATCCGAACCGGCTGGCCATAGCCCGATCCGAACCTCCCCATCTTGCATCCAAACCATATAAGCCCCTGGATCGGAGGAAGAGACTGACGCTAATCATCAACAGTCGGCTTTCGGTACCAACCAAAGACGTGCCCGCCCACATTCAATATGGCGTAGCCCATCTTGCCGCCTTCCCCAATCCCGAGTTCTTTCGCCGCCAACGGCTGCACTTCTCCACGTGGAACACCCCCAGAATCCTATCCCTGGCGGACGAATTAGACGGTCGTTTGGCGTTGCCCCGGGCGTTAGCCGATGAGGCGATCGCCTTTCTTGAACAGCAGGGTTTTGAAGCCGCCGTCGAGGATCAGCGGACCAATGGCACATCGGTTAAGGTGCGATTTCGCCTGACGCTCTGGCCTGAGCAACAATTAGCCGCCCAATCTCTGGCTTTCCACGACTCCGGCATCTTGGATGCCGCCACATCCTTTGGAAAGACTGTGGTGGCAGCCTGGCTCATCGCCCAAAAGCAGGTCAACACGTTGGTGGTGGTGCCAAACCGCGTTCTCTTGGCCCAGTGGATGGAGCGGCTCAAGGAGTCTTTGGAGCTCCCAACCGACGGCTCCATGGGACAAATCGGCGGAGGGGAAAAGCGCCCGTCCGGAATTATCGATGTGGGTACCCTGCAAACTCTTTCACGGCCCGAAGGCATTCAACACCTTAGCCGCTATGGCATGGTAATCTTCGATGAATGCCATCATCTAGCGTCCCCCAGGTACGAACAACTCTTACAGAACTGCCCGGCCTACTACCGTTTTGGTCTTAGCGCGACACCGCTGCGGAAAGATGGCCACCACCCTATCATCTTTATGCATCTGGGTCCCATTCGATTCACGTATGACACCAAACAACAGGTCCGCCACTCGCCCTACGAATATCGCGTGAAGCCGCGTTACACAAAATTCGTCCAAACGTTGGCTGAAGAACCCAACACAATCCAGACGTTGTTCAAAGCCTTGGCGTATGATGCCGAGCGCAATAGCCTTATCGCCGAGGACATCCGTCGCGCCGTGCGCGAGGGTCGGGTGCCACTGGTGTTAACGCAGCGAACCGGGCACCGCGATACGCTAGCTCAGTTGTTGGGCCGGGATGACTTTGAGGTAGTTGTCTTAAAGAGTCATCCCAAGGCCGAGGAACGAAAACGCATAACCCAAGCACTAGACGCCCCTATTTCAGAACGCGGGCGAGTCATATTGTCCACCGGCCGTCTTTTAGGTGAAGGATTTGACCTCCCGCGGCTGGACACCTTATTTCTTGCGGCCCCGGTATCGTGGAAGAATGTCCTGAAACAGTACGTGGGGCGCTTACATCGCACCCATCCCGACAAAAACACGATTGTCGTTTA
>JAJZXX010000029.1 GCA_021806205.1 Bacillota bacterium
ATGGGGATCGAGACGTGATCCGGGGAAGGTATGATGCAGAACCATCACTTAGCCCGGACCATTGCCGATCAAGGCTTTGGGCAGTTGTTCACGATGCTGAAATATCAAGCGGGACGCTACGGCACTTCACTGGTGTCGGCAGATCGTTGGTTCCCCCGCAGTAAGCTCTGCTCAACGCCGGGATGTGGCTATTTCTAGCAGGACTTGACATTGAAAGATCGGGAATGGACATGGCCGTCCTGTGGCACCTGGCATGACCGTGATGTCCATGCGGCGCAGAATTTAGCCCGGCTGGCAATCGAAACTGCCCGACCTGTGGCGACGGTTTTGGCACCAAAGCCGACGGTTCGCCCACACGACGGAATCGACGGGAAAGGCACGCCTGTCAGACACGAAGCGACACCCGCTGGCTCGAGGCTGGCGGCTTTGGGGCAGGAAGAAGTTGAGGCGCACGATGGCGCACCGATTTTATAGCAGAAGAAGCAACCCGTTTCAACCTGGACGAAAGAGGTTTCGCAAGGAACGTCACGAGTCCCGTAAGGGATTCCGAAAGGAAAGGACTCATGGCCTTTGTATTCGATCAACACCAAAAACCGCTGATGCCGTGTTCCGAAAAATGCGCACGATTGCGTCCCGAACGAGGGCCAGTCGCTATTCACAAGATGGCTCCTTTCACGATCCGATTAATAGGTCGGACAACGGAAGAATCCGTACTTGAGACGCTGCGGGTCAAATGTGACCCGGACAGCAAGACTGCCGGCGTAGCGATTATCATGGACGGCGCAAAAGGTTCAAAGGTCATTTTCTTCGGGGTGATTGTGCCTAAAGCTCACGTTAAGAGAAGGACGCTCCGCCAAAGGCGCAGGTATCGCAAACCCCGCTTTCAAAACCGCCAACGGCAAGCGGGTTGGTTTCCTCCACCCTTGGGGGCTCGGGTCGATTTACTCAAAAGCCGGGGCCGCACGAACCGGGTCAGCAAGCTGGTCCTGGCCTGCGAACCCTGCAATCTTTGGAAGAATGCCCTGGCGGCCGAAGAGTTCGGCTATCCCGAGATTCAAGCTCAGGCTCAGAATCCTCTAAAGGGTGCGGCAATGATGAATGCGACGCGATGGCGGCTCTATGGTCGTTTTAAGGCAACCAGGTTGCCCGTCGAAGGCCGATCGGGGAGACGAACCAAGAAGCAGCGGTTGTCCACGATCTTCCCCAAGAGCATTACTTTGATGCCCTCTGTGTGGGCAAGAGCACTCCCGAACACTTTACCCATCTTCCGGCCTATGTGCAGATTTGGATGGATACAGGCCGGGGCTTCCGGCGGGCTTTTTGGGTGGTAAATGGGGAGGTTGACGCCGGCAATCTTAAGGAGCTTGCGGAAAAAATACGCCGCCAGCCCAAAATTGCGGAGTCTATGGACGTGTCCTTGTTGATCCAAGACCTCAGTGGCCGGTGGCGCGAGGCTTTCAATATGATTACGGTGAGTGAAGAAGTGCCGGTAGCCGCTTGGATCGTGCTCAAGAAGGTCGAAGGGTTGGTTCGGCCCGCAGAAGAGATGGCGGAGGAGCCAGGTTTTGATGCGGAGTTGCGCCCTGCCTGGCTGGATGAAGCGGTAACCTATTTGGTTGCGATAGGGAGTGAAGCGGATAAGTATTGGGGGCACGCCGGCGCCGCGCCATACCCGTCTGGTCCAATTCCGGTCAAGGAGCCCAACGTGTGGAAGTTGGCCTGGTCTTACCCCCGACTTCGGAAAAAACCCGAGGTGCCGGTTGCCACGGTGGGTCGTCTGGAATTTCCCTTAAAGGCACTGATCGCTAAGTTGTGGCGGCGGTTGGCCCAAAGACCAGAGGTGGTGCTGAACGAAGAACTGTCCGGGCAGTCGCGGGGGACTTGGGCAGTCACCTTTTTGGCCGTCGTTCATTTGTGGCACCAGGGTGCCGTGGATTTAGAGCAAGGCGGGGCGTATGCACCCCTGGTCATTCGGAAGATTGAGGGACGGAAGGGCTATGGTGAAGCGTGAAACCTAACTTGTTAGAAGCCATGTTGTTTGTTCAGGGTGAGCCCGTCAGTTTAGAGGATCTGGCGACCTGGCTTCGATGCAGTGTGGCGCTGGCCGAGGCTCAAGTCCGACAACTCGCCGAAGAGTTAACCGAGCGGGGATCGGGTTTGACAGTTCAATGGACAGGCGAAGGCGTGCGTCTAACTACCCATCCGATTTTGGCTCTGGAGTTGGAAGAACGATTGCGCCAAAAAAGTCCAGAACGCTTGTCGCACGCGAGTTGGGAAGTACTGGCGATTGTCGCCTATCGCCAGCCCGTGACGCGATTGGAAATTGAGGCGATCCGTCAAACGGGGTCGGAACGCGCCTTGGATACGCTCCTGGCTAGAGATTTAATTGAAGAGGTGGGGCGCAAGGAGGCACCGGGCCGACCTATTCTCTATGCAACCACCGCAAGATTTCTCACCCAGTTTGGACTTACGGCGATAGATGCCCTGCCTCCCTTAACGAAGAGCTCGGACTCCTTGGCATAGAAACGGGCCCGTTGGGGCACCCTGAGGCAGGGGGTGGCTGGTTGGACTGGCCTGGTGGAGTGGCATGGGCGACGATTGTGTGCTGCGTGGCGGGCTGGCTGGTACTGTCGCCATTTGTGCTTAGGCTTGACGTACACGTCGAAAAATTGACCCTAGTATTAACCGTGCGAGTCAACTTTACGGGTTTTCATAAAGAGATGGCCTGGCAAGTCCCGGCCATAGCCTCCGAGGTGGATTCTCCGCCGTCACCCCGGCTTCACCTATCGATGGCGCTTATACAACGTGTAATAGGGTCCCTTCGCCGGTTTGACGCATTGACGGCGAGTTTGTGGCGACGCATGCGGGTGACTCGCTTTGATTTGACTTGCCGCATCGGAATAGGGGACGCTGCCAACACTGCACTGCTGGTGGGCCATTTAGATGAGGCGTTAGCATGGTGGGTTCAGGCCCGGATTGCACCACGATCAGTTTTGTCACCGTCTTGGGCGGTCGAGCCCATTTGGGACACCCCTGGCTTCGATTTGAATTTTACCAGTATAATTCAGGTCCGCGCCTCCGATATTATCCTGGGAGTGGTGTCGACCTTGAGTCACACCAAAGGAGGAGGAGATAGGCGAGATGGAGATCCAGGACGCGCAAGCATCAGCATCTCATAGCTCAGGGCATCCGATTGAACATCTGATGAAAACAGCGATGGAGTCGATTAAAGGGATGATTGACGTGAATACCGTGGTCGGTAGTCCTGTTCAGACTTCCGATGGCGGTACGATTATTCCTGTATCGCGCGTTTCGTTCGGTTTTGCCGCGGGAGGTGGCGAATACTGGAATCGGAGTACGAGCGAGGTGGGCCATCCGTTTGGAGGGGGAAGCGGGGCGGGTGTTACCGTACACCCCGTAGGGTTTTTGGTGGTACAAGGAGACAACGTGCGGCTATTGTCGACGGACAAGGGGGACATTTGGGAGTCCCTGGCCAATAATGTTCCCCAGCTAATTGACCAGTTGCAGGGGATGTGGAAAGAGCGCGATAATCTCCCAAAAAAGCCTCACCGTAGCACCCTCTTAGACCCCGCTAGCGGATAGATGCGCAGTCTCTTCAAGGGCGTTATCGGGTTTGGGCTGGTCTCCATACCGATTCAGGTCTATAAGGCCATGGAAAGTGAACGCGTGACGACGCATTGGATCCACCAAGCCTGCAAATCGCGCATTCAGTATCAAAAGTATTGTCCGGTTTGTGAGGTTCGCGTATCGAGCGAGGACATCGTAGTAGGCGCCCCTCTGGGAGATGGGCGCTATGTGGTGCTCCATCAGGAGGAACGGCCTAAAACTGGGGACCATACCATTACCATTCTTAATTTTCCTGCGCTGAAAGACATCGATCCTGTATTTTGGGAGACGTCCTACTGGCTTAAGCCGGGCCCCGGCGGGCAAAAAGCTTATGCCTTGCTCAATCAAACCATGCGAGCCACGGAGCGGGTGGCTCTGGCGGAAATGGTGCTGCGCACCCGACGTTCGCTGGCCGTCGTGCGGTCCTATAACCCGGACACCCTGATGCTGCACCGGATGTATTATCCAGAAAGTTTACGCCAGGAAGGTGTGTCGATGGGCAAAGGATCTCTCAAACCTAAGGACCGGGAGCTGGAAATGGCCAAGAGTCTGGTCGAGCAAATGGCGGAGTCGTTTGATCCGTCGGAATATCCTAATCTGGCGCGACAGGCGCGTCTTGAAGAGATTGATGCATTAACGCCCACCGCCGAGATGCCAAAAGTGCCTGCCAACCGTGAGGTCCTGGACTTAATGGAAAAGCTCAAAGAGTCGGTCACAGCACAGCGCCAACACGGAACGAGAGCCGGATCCTAGTGGAGCCGGGGGACTTTGTGGCGCCGATGTTGGCGGTTAGGGCTGATCAGGCCTTTTCAGGAGCTTGCTGGTGGTTTGAGACTAAATGGGATGGTTATCGGGCGGTCATTAGCATTGGGGAGCAATTTCATATTTACTCGCGCAATGGCCAAGACCTTCTCACCCGGTTCCCGAGCCTTTCCGCCACCGAACAGATGCTTCCCCGCGATATTGTTCTCGATGCCGAACTCGTAGCCTGGGTAGATGGCAGGCCCAGCTTTGCGGATTTGCAGACCCGGACGGCTGCGACGTACCTTTTGATGGTGTTTGACTGCTTATATCAGGGTGGGCGCTGGATCATGCATGAGCCCTGGGCGGTTCGGCACGAGATCTTGCGGCGGAATGTGAGTTCTTTCGGACAGATTGTTGTCTCAGACGGGGTGTTTGAATCGGGGAGTGATTTCTTTACGGCTACCCGAGCCTTGGAACTGGAAGGGGTGATCGCTAAACGCCGGGACAGCCCCTATTTGCCTGGGCGTCGCTCGCCATTGTGGCAAAAGTTTCTGGTCTATCAGACGGGCTGGTTTTGGATATTAAACGCCAGCCAAAGTCCGGACGGCAGTTGGTATTGGACGGTGGCTGAACGGGATAGCCAGGGCTGGCGCAAGGTGGCCCGGGTCAAAGCTCCTAAAGGTTGGCGATGGGATGAACGGCCCGTATATCTTCCGAATGATCCCCGAGCGGTGGCGGTCGAGCTAAGCTATCGAGACAGAACCAGAGAGGGGCAGTTGCGCCATGCACGCATCCGACGGTGGGGAAAACTTGGTGCGTTGTCCCGCCTTGAGGATCCCCCATCCGGAACGGGTTCTCTATCCCAAGACGGGAATCACCCGCGGGGAGGTGGTTAGCTACTATGCCGAAGTGGCACCCTATCTCTTGCAACAAGCCGAGGGCCGTGCTTTAACCGTCAAACGCTGGCCTGATGGAATTCAGGGTCCCATGTTCTATCAAAAACACCCTTCGCCTGGGGTGCCGTTAACCGTGTCCCGAGTCGAAGAGTTGCTGTTCTGGGTTGGCCAGGGGGCCTTGGAATGGCATGCACCGCTGGGGTTCCTAGATAATCCGGGACAACACACCTGGGTGGTGTTGGATTTAGATCCCAATCCTCCAGCAGGTTGGAACGACGTCTTGACGGCCGGATTCGCGTTTAAGCAGTTGCTGGAACTGATGGGGGTGGGCTATTTAATGAAGACCTCAGGACAACGGGGATTGCACTTTTATGTGCGGGTACTACCCGTAGACTGGCGGGTGGCCATGGCCATCATCAAGCAATGGGCCGCGCTGATAGCAAAGACAATTCCGGATGTAGCTACGGTTGAGCGTTTAAAACGCGACCGTGGTCCGCGCGTCTATCTAGATTACCTGCAAAACGGGCGAGGCCGCACGACCGTAATGGCCTATAGTCTTAGGGCCACGCCCGGGGCCAGTGTGTCCTCACCCATTACATGGCCACAAGCCGCCCACCCTCCAGGCTATTGGACGATGGAGCGAACCCGGAATCAGCTGAAAAAACACGGAAATCTGTTTTGCTGGAAAGGGCCTCCCGTGGATTTGGTGAAGGTGGCTATCCGTCATGGTTTTCGAAAAGAGGGAGGATAAGCACGATGCGCCCTAACGATCCAGCCGCCTTGACGCTGGCCCGCCAATTAAAAGCGTGGCCGGCCCTGGTCCCATACATTCAAAAAGGACTTGACCTGCATGACTATCAGATTGCCAGTGTACTCCAAGTGGTGAACCACTTGGATGGGCGGGCGATTTTAGCAGACGAAGTGGGGTTAGGCAAGACCATCGAAGCGGGATTGGTGACGGCAGAATTGAGGGCACAGGAAACCATTCGCAATGTGCTGATTTTGGTGCCGGCGGGGCTGGCCACTCAGTGGGTGGAAGAACTTCAGCACAAGTTCGGTTGGTCAGCTCAGAAGGGACCCAAAGAGCCTGGATGGCTATGGGTATTATCGATCGATACGGGCAAGCGCCCCCCGTTGATCCAGCAGCTACAATATGTCCCATGGGATTTGGTGATTGTCGACGAAGCTCATCACCTCAAGAATCCGCGCACCCAAAACTACCAACTGGTGGCCGGTCTCCAGTCACGCTATTTGCTGCTCTTGACCGCGACACCCATGGAGAATCAATTAACGGAGCTCTACTCTTTGGTGAATTTAGTGAAACCCGGGTTGTTCGGTCCTTATCTCCGGTTTTATCGCCAATTTATCTTGGACAAACGGACCCCGAAGAATGCCGCCGTCCTGCGTGGGCTGCTCTCCCAGGTGATGGTCCGTAATCAGCGTCTTACGGTGGATCTGGTCTTTCCGGGTCGAGAGGTAACCCTCGTGCCGCTCCAACTAAGTGATCCGGAAGCGCGCCTTTATACTGCTTTGAGTGGATCGTTAAAGAATGAATACCGCCGGCGGGTCTATAGGGACCAAACCGTGCTACCCCTATTAACCCTCCAGCGCGAATTGTGTTCATCGCCTCAAGCGCTGCTGCCGACCTTAGAGAAGTCGGAGTGGATTGGCCCGAATCTTCAAGACTTGGTGGCTTTAGCCCGAGAAGTCGGGGTGACCGAAAAAATGCGGGCGGTGCGCGAACTGGCTCGACATCTCGGTGAACGCCTGCTGATTTTTACGGAATATCGGGGAACCCAAGAGGCGTTGGTGGAGTTCCTCGGCGATTGCGGATTTTCAGCGGCCGCCTTTTACGGGGGTTTACGGAGCCGCGAGCGGGACCAATTGGTCGCGTGGTTTCGGGAGGAGGATGGGAGAATTCTGGTGTCCACCGAAGCAGGGGGCCAGGGCATTAATTTGCAGTTTTGTCACGTGGTCGTGAATTTTGATTTGCCGTGGAACCCCATGCGGATTGAGCAGCGTATTGGACGAGTGCACCGCATCGGCCAAACCCGGACAGTCGAAATTTATAATCTTTTTGCGGTGCAAACGGTGGAGGCGGATATTTTGCGCCTGTTGCACGAAAAGATTGATTTATTCCGGACCGTCATTGGGGAACTAGACGTCATTTTGCGCCACATCGAGCGGCGGGGTAGTTTGGAAAAGCGACTCATCGATATCTTTTTTTGGGAGGATGACCGCGATAGTGTCGTAAGTCGTTTGGAACAATTGGGCAACGAGTTTTTAGCGGCGCGCCGCCGCATGAGTTGGCCTAGCTCCGATGGCCGCCAGATTGTCGCGCCGGATGTGGGTCGACAGCCATCCTAAGCTAGTCAATCGTGCCTTTCCCGGATACAATGGGCGAGAAGGAGAGGATGATGATTTGGCCCAGGTGTTCCAGTGAATCCGTTTAGCGCCCGTGATCGGCAGGCCTTACGAGAAATGTGCCGGTTTTTAGTCAAGCCAGTTGAAATCTGGGCTTTTTTGGACGACGGACCTGTAAGTCGGGAGCTGTACGACGTGCTGACGTGTCTGGTGCAGCTGTCAGGCGGAAAGCTGTGCCTAAAGATTCTTGGCGCAAGTTATTTGGCGGAATCTACTCCGGGTCCCCAAGTGTGTTTAAGACCCCTGCTGCGAATTGTTCAAGGGGGTGAGCTATTGCCCCTCGAAATCGCTGGAGCCCCCACTGGATATCAGTATGGTGCCTTTATCGAACTGTTGGTGGCGGTCAGCCAGGGACGGCACCAGTTGTCCCCTGCACTGGAAAACTTTGCCAAGAACCTCAAATTGAACGTGCTGCTGGAAGTCTTAGTGAGTCCAACTTGTCCTTATTCGCCGCACGTGGTGCGGCTGGCACAACACTTTGCGTTGTCAAACCCCGGACGCGTGTATGCCCGGTCCGTGGATGTGACTCAAGTTGCGCTATCGGAGCGGTCGGTATCTGTCGTTCCGTGTCTGACGGTGCAGGTGCAGGGTCAGATACGCCATCGACATCAGGGCATGCTGACGGCGGGCGAGTTGGCAGGATTTATAGATGCTGGCGAACGGGAGGCCCGGGCCTATGCTAGAGGTATTGGAAACCATTGAGGCCATGCGAGCCGCTGCACGTGAATGGCAGCGCCAGGGCCATCGCATTGCACTGGTCCCGACCATGGGATCATTGCACCAAGGGCACTTGGCTTTGGTCGACCAAGCTCACCGCGAAGCGGATCGGGTGGTCGTGTCCATCTTTGTGAATCCGTTGCAGTTCGGGCCCAATGAGGATTTGGTGCGATACCCTAGAACATTTGACCAAGATCGTGCCAGGCTGGAGGAAGGAGCGGCCTGCGCGCTATTTTATCCCTCAGCACAGGAAATGTATCCCGAGGGGCGTAGTCAAACCATAGTTGTGGTAGATCACCTCTCACGCATTCTATGTGGTGTGGCGCGCCCTGGGCACTTTGCGGGGGTCACCACGGTGGTTGCAAAGCTTTTCAATATCATCGAACCCGACGTGGCCGTCTTTGGAGAAAAGGATTGGCAACAGTTAACCATTGTCAAGCACATGGTGCGCGACCTTAACAGCCCGGTTAGGGTGGTGGGGGTCCCGACAGTGCGGGAAACCAGCGGGTTAGCGCTGTCGTCTCGAAATAAGTATCTGTCTTTGGAGCAGCACGAAGCGGCGCCCGCACTATATCGTGGCTTACTGAGGGCTCAAGAGCACTGGCGGGCTGGAGAGCGCGATCGGGAGGTGATGCGTCAGGTGGTGACCGACAGCATCACTGCCGTGGGAATATCGTGTGAATATGTCGCCGTGGTGGACCCCGATACTTTGTCGGAAAGTCCCCGGACTCTTTCGGGACCCACTTTGATAGCCTTGGCGGCTCACCTCGGAAAGACCCGTTTGATTGACAATATTCTTCTGGAGGAAACGCAAGACTAGCTGGATCCCATGCATATAATCCTGTGAACGAGGGGGAATGCATGTGGTCAATGTTGTCTGGCTGGTACTCATTGTCGGAGGGATTGTGATGTCAGGCTTGCATCACAGCATGATGCCAGTCACCGAAGCGATTTTTAGCGGTACAGAAAAATCGGTGGAAATTGCGTTTGGCTTTGTCGGGATTATGGCTCTATGGCTGGGGCTGGCCCGCATTGCCGAAGAGTCGGGGTTGATGCGCGCCATTTCGCGAGCCCTGGCCCCCGTGGTATCCCGGTTGTTCCCCGGCATTCCGGCCGACCATCTCGCTATGGGCAACATGCTCATGAATATGGTGGCCAACATGTTTGGTATGGGCAGTGCCGCCACGCCGTTTGGCTTAAAAGCCATGGAGGAACTCCAGAAGCTTAACGATGTGAAAGAGCGCGCCTCGTCCAACATGATTACCTTTATTGCGGTGAATACCGCATCACTAAGCTTGGTGCCGGCTGGTGTGGTCGCCTTGCGAGTGGCCGCCGGTTCCAAGAACCCTACGGTTATCGTCGGTCCTACCGTCATTGCCACGGCGTTTTCCATGGTGATCGCGATAAGCGTTGATCGCATTTTCCGACGGATGCAGACGCGAAACTAAACCCCCCAGGGACGGAGTCAGCTCCATAAAAGCGGTGGGTCCCCAGAACTAGTGGAACATCCAATGGGACAAAACCAGAGCGGCGACAAATCCGGCTAAATCCCCGATGAGGGCGACGGTGAGCGCATAGCGGGTCTTTCGCACGGCAATTGACCCAAAATAGAGGGTGAGCACATAAAACGTCGTATCGGTGCTGCCTTGCAAAGTGGATGCGACTTGCCCGACAAATGAGTCTGGCCCAAAGTGGTGCAAGATCCCGGTGGTGATTCCCAGTGCGGCCCCTCCTGAGAGCGGACGGACCAAAATTAGAGGCAACACGGCGGGCGGCACCCCGAGGTATCCGAGCGGTTTTTCCATCAGGTGGATCACCGCGTTTAGGGCGCCAGAGACTTCAAAGATATTCAGCGCCACCAAGATGCCCACTAAAAAGGGGATCATACGGACGGCCATGTGAAAGCCTTCGTCAGCCCCCGCCACAAATACGTCAAAAATCTTTACACCTTTAAGCCAACCATAAAGCGGGATGAAGGCGATAAGGCAGGGGATTGCCCATAACGAGATCAGATCCATTATGTGAGTAATCATTCATCGCAATCCCGGTGGTATCGCATAGTGGCGCCAGCGACTCTCATGTGCAAAGACTCCTTTTCGTTCACCTGTTCCTGCGGCAATCCTACTCGGGATTGCCGTATAGTCTGGGAGAGACGGGTGCATGAGGTGCCGCATACGGATTTTATGACCCCAAAACAGACCATGGTATACTATTGACAGAGCCGCCTTAAGCCATTTTGACGGCCCAAAAGGCCTGTCTAAGAAATAAGTATGTGGGCCCAAGAGCTTTCATGAACCGGAGGGATGACATGTCGCTTGTTAGCCGCTTAGAAAGTTTGGGCCTGGTGCTGCCGGATCCTCCCACTGCGGTAGCTGCTTACGTGCCGGCATTATTATCGGGTCCATGGTGCTTTACTTCCGGCCAACTTCCGTTAAAAGACGGCACGTTGATGGCGGTTGGACGGGTAGGTGCTGAGGTGGACCCCGACGCGGCTTATGCGGCTTGTCGGCAGTGTGCGTTAAATGCCGTGAGTGTGGCCGCCTGGGCGTCAGGAGGACTAGAACGGCTGCTTCGGGTGGTCAAGGTTGTGGGCTTTGTGCAGAGCGACGACAATTTTCATGGGCAACCCCAAGTGGTGAACGGGGCCTCCGACCTGCTGGAAAGCCTCTTTGAAAGTCAGGGCCGGCATGCGCGATCGGCAGTAGGGATCAATGCGCTACCGTTAAACGCGGCGGTTGAGGTGGAAGTCATTTTTGAGGTGGCCCGTTAAGTGGCGTTGCTTCGGGTGCAGCGGATTATCCAGCAAGCCGGACTGGGATCGCGAAGACAGGCTGAGGCCTGGATAAAAGCGGGCCGCGTGACGATTGACGGGATAAAAGCTCAGTTAGGCGACCTGGCGGATCCCGACCAGCAGAAAGTCGCCGTGGATAGTCGGCCGGTCATCCCAAGGTCGGAGCCGTTGGCGTATCTGGCTTTATATAAACCAAGAGGCTACACCACATCCATGAAGGATCGGCACGCCGAGCATTTAATCACCGAACTCATTCCGAGAAAATTCGGGAGGGTGTTTCCCGTGGGTCGGCTTGACAAAGAGAGCGAGGGGCTGATCATTCTTACGAATGATGGCGTTTTGGCTCACGCGTTGATGCATCCGTCACGAGAGGTCAAAAAGGTCTATGACGTGTGGGTGAAGGGTATCCCCAAAAAATCTCATTTGGAACGGATGCGCCAAGGCATTGCTTTGGAGGACGGTCCGGCGCGGCCAGATGTTGTGGAGTTGATTTCGCGCCGGGAGGGACGAGCCCTTATCCGCGTGGTGCTGCACGAAGGCAAAAATCGGGAAATTCGGCGCATTTTTGACAGCATTGGCCATGGCGTCGAGGAACTGATCCGGATTCGGTATGCCAATATTGGGTTGAACAATCTTGAGCCGGGACAATTCCGCCCGCTGACGCACCGGGAAGTACGGGAATTGAAGGCCGTAGTGATAAGGGGACTAGATGATCGTGAACCAGCTCCCAAACAAACCAAAAGCGCCGGTGGTCCACGATATTCAAAGCGTGAAAAACTACCGGCCCGACGATCGGGGACTGAGGTCGGCCGTACCCCAGGAAATTCAGGCCGGACTCACCGCTGACGTCTATTTTGTCGGGACCCGTCAGATTTTAGAGCATTTAAAGCTAGATCATCTGCCAGTCACTGCCGAAGTGTTTGCCAATCATGACGGCATCTTGGCGGGTGTCGATGAAACGCTGGCACTCCTTCAAAGCCTCCCGATTACGGTCGAGTCACTGGACGAAGGTGCGGGAGTAAGCCAAAAAGAGGTAGTGATGCGGATAACGGGCCGTTACGGCGATTTTGGGGTGTTTGAAACCGCCATTTTAGGGATTTTGGCGTCCTCGTCCGGTTGGGCAACGCGAACCCGGGAAGTGGTCCAACTGGCCCACCCGGTTCCGGTTTTTTCGTTTGGCGCCCGGCATGTGCATCCGGCCGTCGCATCGGTGATGGATCGCGCGGCGCTGGTAGGCGGTGCGACCGGGGCTAGCAGCATTTTGGGGGCCAGGCAAGCGCAGCAAATCCCGGCGGGGACCATGCCGCATGCCCTGCTGCTCATGGTAGGAGACACGGTAACGGCTGCCAAGGTGTACGACCAGGTCATGCCGGCCGACGCCCCCCGTGTCGTACTGGTGGACACGTTTAAAGACGAGGGGGAAGAGGCCTTGCGGGTTGCTAAGGCTCTAGATGGGCGGCTTAATGCTATTCGACTGGACACACCTAAGGAAAGAGGTGGGGTCACGGCAGGCCTGGTACGGGAAATACGCGCGCGATTGGATCAAGCGGGATTCCTGGATGTGGGCATCTTTGTGTCTGGAGGCATCACGCCGGACAGGATTACCCCGTTGAAGGAGGCTGGCGTGAGTGGGTTTGGCATCGGGAGTTATATTGCCGGAGCGCCACCGCTTGATATGACGATGGACCTGAAGATTGTGGATGGCAGGCCTGTGGCCAAGCGCGGACGAATCCCCGGGCTTACACCCAGTCGTCCTTTGGCGAAGCGTTTGGATCAGTTTGAATCGCGCGAGTCACACGGTCCCAGGTCTGAGGGGAGATAAGATGCTGAATGCTCGTCAAATCTTCGATTAATCCCGATTCCCAGGCCATGGCCAGTTGGTGAGGCACGCTGTCTTCGGGACTGGTCCATTGGACCAGCCGTCGGCGGGCCTGGCGGCGGGCGTTTTTATCATTGGGTAAGTGGCGTTCTAAAAGGGCAATGGCCTTTTTCCGTTGATTAGCCACAAATAGCGCATCGGCCTGAACCAAGTGGTAGGGATCTAGCCCTTCAGCCAATGTCCATAGTGGATTAGCCAGATCGGGGTCCAACAGGGTTATGTCTTCTAGCAGGCGGATGTGCCGCTGGGCAGTAGGCCGGATGAGTGGGGCGGGGTGATGCATCTGGGCTAACAAGGCCTGAGCCGCCCGCGATGGATGGACTGCGGACAAAAAGATGGCGTTTAGCGGTAAGAGTGGTTGCATCCAGTGCAACAATATCCATAAGGGCCAATCTTGGGGTACCACCGGCGAACGGGTATCGAGCCAGATTCTAAACGCGTCGGTGACGGCCGGGTGGGATAGCCAGGACGGGTCGAGCTCTGCCCACAAGGCCAGGCTGGCATCTTTGGCAATGCCTTGTCTCGCAGGGGGCCTCAAAGCACCCTCGCGGATGGCCTCGAGGCGTTCGGCCTGATAAGCGTGTCGCCACCAGGGGCGTGCCTTATCAATTAATGACCAGTCGAGGCCCTCGTCGAAAGGCCATCGCGAGAGGGCGTCTTTGGCCTGAAGGCAGGCTTTCCAACTGGCTTCGGTATAGTCCTGGAAGTGGCGATCAACATCTAAGACCAGGGCAACGGCGTGGACGCAGGGTTGGCTGGGCAAAGAACAGGAGCAGGTTAGCTCGTATTGAATGCCGGTAGTGAGGGCCATGTGGTATGTATCTTGGTAGCCGATAAGCTCAGCGGCAAGCGTGTGGTCGCCCAAACGAAGGCGACGGTGAAGTCGGTCTTGGGTTAAGTAGTCTTGAGCGCGACGTTGCAGTCGAACGGGAATGGTGTTCAGCCAGGTTCGCGCGCGTTCTCTTAGGGTCATAGGAATCATCCCTCGCGTCTATTTAAAGTATGATCTGTCATCCTAGCAAATTATACGCCTGCCTCTTGAAAGTGGTTGTCAATGTCGGCACAATGGGAAAGATAGTCGGGGGTCCAATCTGAGAGGAGGGCGTCTGGATGATTTCGGCACGGTGTCGTGTCTGCGGCAAAGAGATTACTATCGAAAGTTGGAGTCATGAATATGAAAAACTGAAGGTGGCCGATGATCCAGCCTATGTGTGCGACCCGTGCCAAGAAAAAATCCGGGTGGAAGTCCAGAACGACCAACCGCACTAAAGCATGGGAGGCCAGTACTGTGATTCGGGGATTTCGTGGGGCGACAACCGTCGAGCACGATAGTGCTGAAGAAATATTAGAGTGTACCGAAGAATTGCTCTTGGAGATGTCCCGGAGCAATGCCATTGATCCGGACGACATGGCGAGCATTTGCTTTACGTTATCACCGGACCTGCATGCAACCTTCCCGGCCGAGGGTGCCAGACGATTGGGCTGGCAATATGTGCCGGTGATTTGTATGCGCGAATTAGATGTGCCTCACGGCCTGGAAAAGACGGTGCGCGTGTTAATGCTGGCGGAGACGGCTCTCACCCAACGAGAAGTTCAGCACGTTTATCTCCGCCGCGCCGTCACGTTGCGCGAAGATCTGGGGAGCGATGTGAGCCCGCGTGGGTGACAAACAGTCGACGAAACGCGGTATTGTGGCCGTGGATGGTCCGGCTGGAGCCGGCAAGAGCACCGTGGCACGGATCTTGGCAGATCACCTGCAGTACTTGTATTTGGATACGGGGGCGATGTACCGGGCCTTGGCCTATAAAGCCCTTAAGCACGGAATCGATCTCCGCGATGATGAAAGTCTGGCCGATTTGTTAAAAGACACGGAAATTATCCTTCAGGGGCAGGGTCAGGGGGGAGTTCAAGTGCGGCTAGACAATCACGACGTGACCGATGAACTTCGTACTCCATCTGTTAATGCCAGTGTCTCGCAGGTGGCAGGACTAAAGACGGTCCGCACTGAGATGGTGAGGCGCCAGCGTCATTTGGCTGAAAATGGCGGTGTGGTGATGGATGGCCGGGATATTGGCACGTTTGTTCTGCCCGAAGCCGATGTTAAATTTTATCTCACGGCAAGTCTTAAGGCGCGTAGCCAGCGGCGGTTCGATGAGCTCGCGCGTCGGGGGTATCCAGTGGAGTTCAGACGAATCCAAGAAGAAATTTCCCACCGTGACCTTTTGGATGAAAGCAGGCACTTGGCCCCTCTGGCTCAAGCTCACGATGCCATTCGCATCGATTCCACCGACATGGAGGTCGAAGACGTGTTGGCCCGCATGCTCGCCGTGTGTCGTCAGCGCCTTCTATAATGGCCATTTACTGGATTTTATATTGGACTGTCCGTATTCTGTTTTTGCTCTACTTTCGCGTCCGAGTGACGGGGCTGGAAAATTGTCCGTCCAATGGGGCTGTGATTGTGATTGCCAACCATCGGAGTGGCTTTGATCCGCCCATGGTTGGCGCTATGCTGCGCCGGCCAGTGCACTTCATGACTAAAGTGGAATTGTGGTCTTACCCGTTATTGCCGTGGGTGTTTAAATACGTCAATGCGTATCCAGTTCGGCGGGGCCACGTTGACCGCAACGCGATTCGGCATTCCTTGGAAATTCTACACCGAGGTGAAATTATCGTACTGTTTCCCGAAGGACATCGCACGGAAACGGGCGAGTTGCAGGAAGCGCGGTCTGGGGTGGTGTATCTGGCGCAAAAAACTGGGTGTCTGGTGTTACCTATTGGGATTAGTGGTCGTTATGAATTTAGGCGAACCATTCGATATGTCATTGGGGAACCCTTTCGACTAGAACCGGGTCTGGATAAAAAGTCGGCGCAATCGTTGGTGATGGACAAAATTCGGGAACTGGTGCGGGTTGGCGAGTCAATGGACGCCAGATCGATAACCTCCCGGTAATTCAGACAGTGGGATTTTGTGTCGGTGACGGCGATCATCCGGTTTTGTGGGTGATCAAAACAACTCGATCGATTCAAGGACGCGTGGTGCGGCGATGGGATTGATCGTCTGGTTGGATATTCTGGAATTCCGTTGTAATATGAGGAAGAATAGCCATTCCTGGCTATCTTGAGAAAGTGGTTTGGGAATGGCATGGGGAGGTCGGCAATGATGGATGACCGAAAACAGGAAGGGGCCGCGAACGACGCTGAGAACGAGATGCAAGCCGCGTTAAACATGGAGGAATCCCTGGGATTAGGTCTGGGGGGCGACGCCCGGGTGGGGGATATCCTGCATGGTCGGGTTGTGCATATTTCCCAAGATGACGTACTCGTCGACGTGGGCGCCAAGTCTGAAGGGATCATTCATCTTCGTGATTTAAGCCATCGCCGCGTAGATCGACCGGAAGAAGTTGTGCAATTGGGTGACGTGATTGCTGTTTATGTATTGGGTCACGAGGGCGAAGAGGGCAGTCTTAAGCTGTCCAAGCGTCGTGCCGATGAAGAAGGGGCCTGGCAGCGGTTGGAAGCTGCGCAAGAGAACGGCGAAATTTTAGAAGCCCCTGTGGTCGAGGTTGTGAAAGGCGGCTTAGTGGCGGATGTGGGATTGCGCGGATTTATTCCCGCTTCGCTGATTGCGCCGGGATTTGTGCATGACTTAGAACCATTTTTGGGAAAAAGCGTCCGTGTCCGCGTTATTGAGATTGACCGGCGTAAAAGGCGTGCCATCCTCTCCCGTAAGGATGTGTTAGCTGAAGAAACCCAAGCCAAAAAAGATGAAGTGTGGTCGGAAATTAAGGAGGGCCAGATTTGGGACGGGGTTGTTAAGAGCCTCACGGATTTTGGTGCGTTCATCGATTTGGGTGGGGTCGACGGGTTATTGCACATTAGCGAAATGTCGTGGAGCCGGATTGCGCATCCCTCTGAACTCTTGCAAGTGGGGCAGTCGATTCAAGTCAAGGTTATTCGTCTTAATCCCGAGAAAGGCAAGATAAGTTTGGGATTGCGGCAAATCCAGGGCAATCCCTGGGAGGATGTCGCCAATCGCTTTCTCGAAGGGCACATTTATCGTGGCCGAGTGGTGCGTTTAGCGACATTTGGGGTGTTTGTGCAGTTGGAACCGGGTGTTGATGGGCTGGTGCATATTTCGCAATTAGCAGACTTTCGCGTAGGTGATCCCAAGGAAGTGGTTGAAGTCGGTGATGAAGTGGCTGTCAAAGTCTTGCATGTGGATCCCGCGGCTAAACGCATTTCCCTCTCAAAACGGGACGCTGACGCCGAAGGCGGTCTATCTTCTCAGGCGGAACCCGATTTGAGGAGTGAGTCTGAGCCCACCGCCGAGCAGAGTGCCGAAGCGGACAGCCCGCGAAGAATGGCGGCCTACCACGCAGGGGACTGGGAAGATGAGATCGCCGACGAAAGTGTTGATCATGAATAATTTACCGAGGTTTTGATTCGCATGGTGTGCCGAAGGTGTCTCCCGGGAGCCTTAATAAGATCGGCTAAGCGTTTATAGTTTGGGCGATAAATTTCGGGTGGGTTTTTCGTCCCTCTCGAATGGGAACTTTGGTGTGAAAAGTACAATGGCAGGGCGATATGATCCGCTATTGTCAACGGTCGATGACAACGATGTTGGTTAGAGTGTCCCCGATGGTGGCGCTGTCAATCATCTGGGGACGATCTTGATTTTGGTGGCGTTTTTAGGGCTGAGCCACGTGCAGAGTGGAATATCCCCCGGTCGTTCCGGATTGTCGTTTAAACCCCTAAGCCCGTATCTAACCGTAGACATACTTGATTCGAATGGACGCACATGACGGTCGTTTACACAATATGTTAAGATTGTGTTAACATATGGTTAAGACAATGTTAAGAACGGAGGGTGACACCATTGCCAGTTGTGTTTGCGGCCATCTTTATATTAATCATGGCGTTCACCGCTCTATCCGGGGTGAATGATGGCGGCAACTTGGTCGGTACCTACCTGTCGTCGAGTCGGGTGAAGCCCTTCATATCGGTGTCTTTGTTGGTGGTCAGCATCCTAGCCGGACCGATTCTGTTTGGTACGAGGGTTTCTCACACCATTGCCGTGGAAATCGTTAATTTTCATACGGCGGGGCATCTTGTTTTGGTGATGGCTTTGTTGGGGGCTCTTCTCACGTTGGGGGTCACCTGGTACCTATCTATTCCGACAAGTGCGACATTGGCACTGGCAGGGGCGATGGTGGGAGCCGTGTTGCTGGAAGGCCATTGGGAGTGGATCCAGTGGGGTGGGATATTGAAAGTGGTAATCGGATTGGTAGGCTCGGTGGTTGTAGGATTCATGGCCGCATACGTGATCTCCCGCTTCTTATGGGTGGTCATGAAACGGTTTCCCGGGCTGGGATTTAGGGTAGGGAACGCGCAATGGGGCACGATTGTCCTCCAAGGTCTTGCGTATGGCGCTAACGATCAGGAAAAGGCTATCGGCTTAATGGCGGTGCTCGTGATGCTGGTGTCGCACCACACGCATTATACAGTGACATGGGTGGCGATCGTATTGCCCTGGCTGGCGTGGGTGCTTGGTCTCTTTGCCGGGGGACTTCGGATTGCCAAAACCGTCAGTGGACACATCTTTCGGCTGAGAGACGCGGCGCGCGTCAGCACTCAGATGGGTGCGGGACTCACGGTGGCAATGGCTGCCGTGTTGGGGCTTCCGGTCAGTACCACGCAGACCACCGATGGTAGTGTTTTTGGTACGGGCGCCGCATTGAATCCCTACCAAGTGCGCTGGGGCACTGCGGGTAAATTTCTTCGGGTGTGGGCGCTAACCTTGCCGTTGGCGGTTGCACTCGGTGGAGTAGTGATGGGCGGAGCGCGTTTGATTCAAGCAATGTAGAAGGGAGATGGGCATAGATGCGTTGGCGAGATTTACTCACAGGCACGCATGATAGTTTTCCGCAATTATTATCCAGACAGTTGGAAGAGGCACTATTAATTGTTGATAGCGTCTTTCAATATATGGTAGCTCCGGGTGAGGACCAAAAAGAAGCCATCGCGCAAATGGCGAGTGACCAAGAACACCGGGCCGATGCCGTGCGTAAGGAGCTCATGGACCGGCTGTCCCAAACCTTTGTCACACCTTTTGATCGGGAGGACATCAATGAGTTGTCGCGTGCCATAGACGACATTGCCGATTATGCGGAGAACACCATTAAAGAAATCCGACTTTATGAAGTTGACCCGGATGAGGCTATGAAGCAGATGGTGCGCACTTTATTCGAGGCGGTCGGATGCCTGGCCGAAGCCGTGGCAACGCTCGGCCAAGACGGTCTGGCGAGTAATCGTCACGCCCTAGTCGCCAAGTCGTTGGAGAACAAAATGGAGGGTCTCTATCGTCGGGCTATCGCAGATTTCTCTTCCGATACGCCGGTTCATTACCTCATTAAGATGCGTGAAGTCTACCGCCATCTCTCCAATGCGGCCGACCGCGTTGACTTGGCAGCCAATGTGATTAATGCTATCGTCGTCAAAAAAAATCTCTAGATTGGTCAAAGTCGATTGGCTGGCAGCCATCAATACCGCGCGCGTATTAACCTGGACGAATTCTTTGCATGAACGCGCTGGAGGGCACTGGACCGCGACGGGAAATCGCTGACGCATTAAAGGCCCTGCATTTCACGTTGAAAACGGGGGACAGTCCCGTCGAAGACCTCATCTGAAAGGACCGGGAGCGGCTCGAAAAGGCAACTGCCCACTATTCTGTTGGCGCCTCTTGGAGATGACCTAGCCAGTCCGCCGCCTACCGCCTTGGCGCCCGCAGATATCGCCGCCTTGCCAAGCAAAAACCAGCCCGGCAAGTTAGGGGCACCCGTTTTGGGCGGCGCGATGGCCAACGTATCCCATTTTCAAAGGGCGAACCCATGGTTGGTCTATCGGGAAACGACCTGGGGATGGCATTGCAGGGAAAAACTTTCGCCTGCCGGCGAGCGCTTTATATTCCCATCGCTAAAGCGTGGGGTTTTAGGGCGCGGTTGATAACGATTGACAGAAGTTTCCCCTTCCGTAAACGGTGTGGATGCTTCGGCCACATCCTGCCGAACAGGACGCTCACCGTCCGCACCTGGACGGGCTCCAAATGTGGAAAGACTCCTGACCGCGATATACAATCAATGTTGCGCAGCACCTTAGCCGCCGGGCCGGCGGTGTTAGTTTGCGGAAAAGCCGTCAGACCCGAGCGCAAGCGCTCTTGGCGGCCGGGTAAGCCTCGACCAAGCAGGAAAGCCCCCTCGTGATAGGGGAATCCCCGGCTTGAGCCCTGGGGAGGATCGCAATACCCAGAACTTTACCGGAACTCTATAATGAAATTATGGTAATCCTAGAGTACAAAGCCTACGGAAAGTCGAAACAGTTCCCGGCGGTGGACGAGGCCCCCCGCACGGCCCGGTTCCTCCGCAATAAGGCTCTGCACGACTGGATGGATAACAAAGGTGTCGGCAAGTATGGTCTCAGCAAGTGCTGCAAGGTCCTTGCCGCGGAATTTCCCTTCGTGGACAAGCTGAATAGCCTGGCGAGGCAGGCCGCTGCCCATCGGGCATGGGGTGCCATCGCCCACTTCTATGATCACGTGAAGAAGAATAAGCCCGGCAAAAAGGGGTCCCCGCGGTTCAGGAAGCGGGCCCACTCGGTGGAATATAAGACTTTCGGGGGGAAGTTGGCTCCCGATCGGAAGCGGATCCCGTTCACGGACGGCCCCGCGATCGGATCGCTTAAACTCAAGGGTACTCGGGATCTGTCCACCGTCCGTGAGGACCAGACCAAGCGAGTCCGTATCATTCGCCGGGCCGACGGCTACTATGTTCAGTTCGGCGTAGCCGTAGAACGCCGACAAGTGGTCTCCCCCTCGCAGGCCACCATTGGTTTGGATGTAGGCCTGGAGCGTTTCTATACGGACTCAACGGCCCAAAAGGTGGACAATCCCCGCTTTCTTTGGAAGGCTGCGAAAAAGCTCAAGAAACTCCCGCGAAGGGTGCGTCGGAAGAAGAAGGGCTCCAAGAACCGACGGAAAACGATTAACCGTTTAGCCCGTGTGCATTTGCAGGTCGAGAGGCGGCGTACAGACTGCGTCGTCCGGTCTAACGACCTGGTCGCCTGCGAAGACCTACCAATTCGGAACCTGGTCAAGAATGGCAGGCTCGCTAAGCGCATCAGCGATGCCGCCTGGGGAGCGTTCCGGCGGTGGTGGGAAGTCTACGGCCAGGGGGCCGTGGCCGGGCCGCCGCAGTACACCCGCCAGAAATGCTCCGAGTGCGGCGCGACGGTGATGAAGGCGCTCACCGAGCGTACCCCCCGGTGTCCGCGCTGTCGCACAGTCCTGGACCGTGACCAGAACGCGGCGATCAACATTGTCCGGCTCGGTCGGGAACAGGTAGGACGGGGCACGCCCGAACCCAACGCTTGGGGAGAGGGGACCTCTACCGGTCAGGGTAGCGATACCTTAGGCGGCAGGCCTCCTCATTGAGCCAAGAATCCCCACCAGTATTCGCCGTAAAGCTCGCCGGACCATGGTCCGGGGGGAGTGTCAAAACAGTGGAGGTGTCGATATGGCCAATCGCGTGGTGTATTTCATCAAAAGGCCGACAGGCATGGTAACAAAAGACGTATTTGAGGTGCGTGAGCAACCCATTCCTGAGGTGGTGGATCCGGGTGACATACTGGTGGAAAGTGTTTATGCTTCGGTCGACCCCTATATGCGGGGGCGAATGTCCGACAGAAAATCTTATACGGCCCCATTTGCCCTGAACATGCCTATGCAAGGGGGAATGGTAGGGCGGATCGTTCAGAGCAGGAGCGGCGATGTTGAGGTTGGAAGCTTCGTGTTCGGGGTTTGGCCCTGGGCGGATTACTGGGTGGTCCCACTTCGGGCCGTGCGTGTGCTAGATCCTGATCTCCCGCCCACAACCGCCCTGGGGGTCTTGGGCTTGACCGGGCTCACTGCGTACATTGGACTAACTAAGATTGGCCAGGCAAGGTCTAAAGAGCATTTAGTGGTGTCGGCAGCAGCGGGAGGGGTGGGTAGCCTGGCCGGACAAATCGGGCGTCTTTTGGGACTGCATGTCGTTGGTGTGGCGGGCGGACCGGAAAAGTGCCAGTGGCTTGTCTCCGAACTGGAGTTTGATGCGGCGGTTGACTACAAAACCACTCAGTTTCAAAAGAGCCTTTCTGATGTCGTTGACGGTGTGGACGTGTATTTTGATAATGTAGGGGGACTGGTGACTGACGTCGTGATGGGATCCCTCAATCCCCACGCCCGCATTGTGGTGTGCGGACAGATTGCCCTCTATAATCAGGCTCAGCCGACGCATGAACGGTCCCGCTTTGCCGATTTATTGACCAACCGGGCCATGGCGACGGGCTTTATCGTTGGCGAACATCAGGACGCATATCCGCGGGCCTTGGAGCAGTTGTCTCAATGGTACCGATCGGGTCAATTAAAATCGGAGGAACATATCGTTCGGGGATTTGAGGAGCTAGTTCCCGCATTTTTGGGTCTGTTTGAAGGGATTAATCGCGGCAAACTTATCGTTCAACTGCGTTAAGGGGTGGGTGAATGAATACGGGACTTTCCCGAGTTCGCACGATTCTCGAAGCCGAGGGTTTGGGTGAACGCTTATACGAACTCTTGGAGAGCGCTCACACGGCGGCCGAGGCAGCTATACTCTTGAGGGTTGGTGTGGCGGAGATTGCCAAGTCCATCGTATTTCGAGCGAATCTTAGTGGCCGGGCGATAACGGTGGTGGGTCGGGGCGACCGCCGCGTCAACATTCAACGTCTCGGCGATCATGTCGGGGAGCCAGTGGCGCGGGCTGATCCCGAGTGGGTTCGACAGGTTACCGGGTACCCAATTGGAGGGGTGTCCCCAGTGGGACAACCGCCAGACGTGGTGGTGCTGATTGACGGAGCTTTAGTGGAATTCCCCTGGGTATATGCTGCAGCTGGGCATCCCAATGCGGTATTCCGGGTGTCACCCACGGAGCTGGTCCGACTTTCCCGCGGAACCGTCGTAGACGAATTATGCAATTAAGCCCAAAGAATTCCTTCGATGCTAAACGGATCGTCTGTCAGATGCCCAGGATATCGCCGAAATTGCTGCCCGCATAACAGCAATGTGGTACAAAGCAATCCCAGGGTCTTGACCCAGAAAGCTCCACGGATGAAACTGGTCAACGCCGCCAGCCGGCGCTGATCCCATTAAGATAGCGACAAAAGTGAGGACCCCATGGGTAAGGCTAGACCGCTTTCGGGGTTCAAATTGGCCGATTAAGATCGGTGAACGTCCAGGTCACGGTAAGGGGACCGAACAGTCGAAGAGTCTATGTCCATGGTATATCATAGGATGCAGGCTCTGGCGCGATAGGGGGAGAATCTGTGTCGGACACCGTGGTGATGGCAAAACGTCTGGTTAAGCGGTTTGGTGCGTTTGAGGCAGTTCGGGGAATAGACTTTACCATTGCTTTGGGAGAATGTTTTGGATTGTTAGGCCCCAATGGGGCGGGAAAGTCCAGCACTATACGCATGATTTGCTGCCTTACGGATGTGAGTCAGGGCACACTCACGGTGCTGGGGTGGCCGGCTCATCCAGGTCAACGCGCCGTCAAGCGACAACTGGGCGTGGTGGCTCAGGATGATAATCTCGATCCGTCACTGACCGTGCGCGAAAACACTGAGATTCACGGCCGGTTTTATGGATTGGACTCTTGCGAAGCCCGACGACGATCCGATGAATTGTTAGCTTTTATGCAGCTGGAAGGGCGGGCCAACGAGCAGGTCCGGGCCTTGTCTGGAGGCATGCGGCGACGTTTGGTAATTGCCCGGGCTCTCATGGGTAACCCGCGGCTCTTAATTTTGGATGAGCCTACGACGGGCCTGGATCCCCAAGCTCGCCTTTTAGTCTGGGGCAAGATCAACGAATTGAAGCGCCAGGGCGTAACCATATTGTTGACCACGCATTATATGGATGAAGCCGAAAGGCTGTGTGACCAACTGGTCGTAGTGGACCACGGAGAGATTTTAGAGCGGGGTAGTCCCGGCGACTTGATTCACCGGGTGGTCGGTGATGATTGCTTGGAAGTGCCCGGAGTTGACGAGAGGCAAGCTCGGGCCATGGCCCAGTTTTTAGATGATTACCCGGTTTGGACAGACCGTCAAGCCGACTCGCTGTTAGTCTATGGGGGCCAAATGGATGAGGTGATTGACCAGCTTCACTGGAAAAACCTGTTACCTCGAACTTATTATCGGCGTAGGGCTAGTTTGGAAGATGTTTTTTTAAAATTGACCGGAAGGGAGCTGCGCGATTAGTGGCGGTGAAACAAGCTCCCCAAGAATGGGCGCAATGGTCAAACGGCGCGCTGATGGTGTTTCGACGCGACTTTTTAGCCTGGGTCAAGTACTACAAGTCCTCCGTCATTTTAAACTTCGGTGAACCGCTCACCAACCTCTTGGCACTGGGCTTCGGCCTAGGCACCTATGTGGCCAAGATGGCCGGGGTGCCTTTTATCGATTTCATTGGACCCGGTCTTTTGGCGGTCACCGCCATGAATGCGGTTACGTTCGATATGGCGTTCGAAGGTTACGACCGACTTAACGAAAATCGCATCTATCAGTCGATGATTACAGCCCCTTTGACTGTTGGGCAAATCGTCGCGGGGGAATACTTATGGGAAGGCATAAGGAGTTTACTTTATGGAGCTGTATTTATCGTGGTGCTGACGGCGCTGAACCTGGTTAAATCATGGTGGGCACTACTGCTGCCCCTGCCACTCTTTGTGACCGGCATTATGTTCGCAGCGCCCGCTCTGTGGGTGGCATCTTCGGCGAAAAATCACGAGCAGCTTTTCTATTACTTTACTCTGTTCATTACACCGATGTACCTCTTTTCTGGTGTGTTTTTCCCCATTACCCACATGCCGGGTCTAGTGCGTGACGTTATCGTGGTGACGCCGCTCTTTCACGTCGTCAACATTGTACGGGCGCTGGTTTTAGGGCATTTGTACCCCGGGCTATGGGGGGACGCGCTGTGGATGATCTTGTACGCAGTTTTGTTTGGCCTGGTGCCGGTTCGGGTTTTAGGACGCCGGTTGGCGGAGTAATGGTCAGAACCACGGATAGCCATGGGAGGCGTCTTGCCATAGCCATCCTGGTTGGAGTGCTATGCCTCTTGGCGGCGGCGTGCCTGAGTGCCTGCATTCATCGACTACGGGCGGGGTTGTCGTTAACCGGCACCGCCCTAATATTCGAGGCCCAACCAGGGGCTGTAGCGGCGGTTGCACTAGGGTTTCCGCCCAGATCGGGCGCCGCGATCGTTATGCTGGCCAATTTAGCGCCGCTGCCCTTCTTATCCACCGGTCTTTCGGAACTCATGGCGCGGTGGCCCTGGGCCCGGAGGAAATTGCAGAGAGCCCGTCGCTGGGCAGATCGCTTTAAAAGGTGGGGGCCTCTCATTTTCGTGCCGTTGGTACCCGTGATCGGCGCGTATACTGCCACCTGGGTAGGCCAAAGCTTGGGATTTCGAGCCGAACGCACGTTTGGGGCTATCCTTATAGGAATGGCCTGGTCGGTTCTCGTAATTACATATGGCGGACATTGGCTTACTCAGTTCGTAGGCCGGTTTTAGCCCTGGGCGCTTCGAAGAAGTGGGAACCGATTGTTGAGTCTAGATCCTCTTATGGTAGTATGCGAGGAGAATCTTGCTGATAAAGGACGGTGCTGTGATACAGAATTGGACGCGTTTTTCGGTGCGGCATCGTAAGCTGGTTTTGCTGTTGTGGATACTTCTGGTGATTTTTACCTTACCCTTGGCGGTTAAGGTGACTAGGCATTTGACGACCAATGGATTTGAAAGCCCCCATAGTCAGGTGCATTGGGCGACGAATCAGTTGAGTCACTTTAAGCCCGAACCGACGCCGGTTCCGCTCTTAATCCAGCACATGTCCTCAGGGGCGGCCAAGCGACACGCGAGTGCCATAGGGGTCCCCACTTCGTCGCTTCACCGGATAGGGGTGGGGAAAATTGTATTTGTTCCACCCTCAAGATTTAGCCTGGCGAAGGAATCACAATTGGAAAAAGCGATTGCGACGCACGGGGGTACTACGCAGGTGGTGTCTCAAAAAGCGGTCGGCAACGTGGTAACCCATGACGCAGCCCGTACCTTGGCAACCAGCGGTGTTCTCGCGATGCCGATCCTGGCGGTGTTATTGTTATTGGTGTTCGGCTCGGTATTGGCGGTGAGCCTACCCCTCATTATTGCGCTGGCTGGCGCCGAAGTGGCACTGGCCGCAGTTCGCGTGATTTCGCTGCATATGCAGCTCTCGGTCTTTTTGACCGATATCGTCAGCTTTTTGGCTTTAGGCGTCGGTATAGATTATGCACTGTTTATTAGCACCAGATTTCGGAGAAATTTGGATGACGGACTAACCGTCGAAGACGCTGTAGCGGACAGTATGACCCATGCGGGTCGGTCGGTGTTATATTCGGGCATTGCGGTGGCCTTGGCCGTCATGGCACTCATTTTTGGAAACAATGCCTACTGGCAGGGGCTAGCGGTGGGTGGCGGTGTCGCGATCTTTTCGGTCCTACTGGCCACGCACACATTGTTGCCCGCAATTATGGGGTTGTTTGGAGAACACATTCACTGGGGACGGGTTAAACGCATCGACTTTGGCCTATGGCGGGCTTTGTCGGGTTGGGTGACCCAACACGCCGGATGGGCGATTGTCCTGAGTTTGGTTATCTTGCTGCCTTTGGCCGGCTTAGCGCCTCAAATCCAAATGAGTACGCCTGCCAACTTGGCTACCATGCTGCCCAAATCCGACCTGCTTCGCCGTGCAGTGGGAAAGCAGCAAGACATTCAGGGACCGGGCGTGATTGCGCCTATTGCGGTGGTGGTGCGATTACCAAAGCCTCTTTCCCACCAAGCGAACTGGGTTGCGGTCGAACGTTTAACCAACCATCTCCAAAGATTGCCGGACGTGAAGTCGGTGTCGTCGCCTACATTGTTGGGCGCCCCCCCGGCGGAACTTTCCGCTACTATCGCTGATCCGCATCATGCTGTGCCTGCCTTGCGCCGTGCGATTCAGACATTTGTGGCGCCGAGCAACTCCCGGCTGATGGTGGTTTATGTGGTAGCCAAAAGTGGCCCCAATCAGTTAGCCACCAGCCGTCTGGTCGGAAGGATTGACCAACACCTGCCCGAGTGGTTGCCTGGGGGAACCCGGGCGTCTACGGGCGGTCTGGTGCCGGTTCTGCGGGCGTTTAACGGTACTACCCAAAGCCGTGTCCCTTTGATTATTGCCAGCGCTCTGGCCGTGGCGTTGGTGGTTTTGACGGTGGCTACGCGCTCGATTCTCCAAGCGGTCATGGGCGTGGTGTTTGACGGATTGGTGGCTTTGGCCACAGCCGGTTTTTTGGTGTTCGTGAACCAACACCAATTATTAGGTTTTGAACGACAACCTCTGGACTCTTCAATTACCCCTCTTATTTTCGTGCTGTTGTTTGGCCTGTCTATGGACTATGAAGTGATTTTACTGCATCGCATTCAAGAGCGGTGGCTTTTGGGGGATTCGCCTCGCGATGCAATTCAAGGCGGTGTTGCCACCACCGGGTCGATGATTACCGGGGCAGGAATGATTATGGTCGTGGTATTTCTTGCGCTATTGATTAGTCCCCTACAGATTATGAAGACGCTTGGTATAGGCCTGTCTTTTGCAGTGCTGACGGATACTTGGATTGTCCGCTCACTGTTGGTACCCAGTGTAACCACGCTGTTCGGGCGCTGGGGGTTTTGGCCGTGGAGACCCAAGAGGCCGACCGAGCTGACCGTCCACCCCCAATCGGGTGAGTAAGGTACACCCTCTTCGGGAATCCTGATCGGGCTCGGTGGGGGCGAGGTGTACGCCGGCCCGGATGGGAGGTCCTTTTGGGATTGGGATAAAACGCGGCGGATATGTTCAGGCCGCGGACTTTGTGCGGGCTGTGACGGTCGTGGCCATGGTCGGGGTTCACTCGACCTGGTATATGGCTAACGGGGGACACTGGGTGAGTTCAGGGGCCGTTTTGGCGCTATTGCACTTTACCCGCGAATCGTTTATGGCCTTGACTGGCTTTGTGCTGACCTATTCGTTGTCCGGGCGGGTGATTCGCTGGGTGCCGGTGCTCTGGAAACGCTATCGGTTGGTGCTATTCCCGTATGTGTTCTGGACGGCCGCGTACATGGTGGCATTTCGCCACGTTGGGTCATTTGAGTTCTTTGCCGGGCGGTTTGGCCACAGCCTTTTGGATGGCGGAGGTTGGTTTCATCTCTATTATCTTCTAGTCACTATGCAATTTTATGCCATCTTGCCACTGTTTTTTCTGTTGATGCGGTTGGCCAAGCGATATCCTATCGGGGTGGTAGGTGTGGCGTTGCTGATGCAACTGGGCTTGATGACCTATGACCAATATGGCCGAGGTCCCCATCCACAGGGCCTTAATGCCTATGTCGGTGAAGAGGTCTGGACCTACGTAGCGTATTTTGTGCTGGGCGGCGTAGCCGCGATGTATTGGGAGACGGTGCAACGCTGGCTGCACGATCATTTGCTACTGGTGAATGTTCTGGCGGTGGGAACCGCTTCGTTACTGATGTTGCAATTCATGATGCAAATGCGGTCGGGCCCGTACTTGGCTCGAGCGGATTCGGTGGTCCAGCCGGCTATGATTCCTTGGGCGGTCACCGCTGTCGTACTTTTGGCGGCGTACGGGGTTCGATATGAAGCTGCTCGGCAGCGGGAACCAGGGCGGTGGCCCTTGATTAAGTGGGCCGCTGACCTAAGTTTTGGCTTGTATTTGATTCATCCGATGATTTTGCAGTACTGGACCAACGGATTGTCCTATTTCCATTGGGACTATCCGTCTTTCTGGCTCGATGGCCTTACCTGGGTTCTCTTGGTCGCTGCTTCGGGTCTTGTGTCGCAGGCGATTTCTCGTACGCCGGCCAGCCGTTTTATTATTGGGAGGGCCGCGGTTCCACCGGGTGTGGGCAAATCAATTGAGGGTGGCGTGGGGCAACGCCTTTGGAAGCGCTCCAGGCACACTTGGGGATGGCGACGACGTTCCAGAACTTGACGCCTCAAGGCAAAAGATAATTGCGGACCGCTTGTCAGTCACCAAGTTGGAGCGTGATGCTGGGTGCTCCAGGGTGCCCCTAATAGCGCGTTGGGAAGCAACCATGCGCATTCAATCGGTATCTCGGTTTGGGGTAGCCATAAATATCGTAGTACGATATAGGTCAACGAAACGATTTGAAGAGGTGATTGCCATGGAGGTGCCTGGCCGAATTTGTGGACGGACAGAGACCACATTCGAGCGGGGGACCAGTCTGCCAGGTTATGTACACGAAGGCCAGGCTGGCGCCACTGGCATATGAGTCTCAGTTGCCGTTCCGGTTGTCAGACGGAGGCTTTGGTCCATAGGGCGGTTATTCCGCGGCGGCACGGTCAACCACTGCGGGACTAGTCGTCCTTTGGGTCGGCATTCTCACCGTTGTCCCAGGATTCTCAAAAGCCAGATAGTGGAATCCAGAGGTCAATATCATTGGAACCAAAAAATGGGAATAAGAGGACAATCGGCTGGTAGTACATCATGTCAGATCGTTGTTAGGCGCCCCAAGGCGGACCGCCATCAAAACTGGGGCGCCCGAAGCGGTTGGACGATTTGGCAAACTAGGTTCGGCTTGATGCGCTAACGCCCCCAAGCGCCTGAACTCTCACTCCGCGCGGCTCATGCGTTTCAGCCCGATGCAACGGATTTCAGCTTGCGGCCGATTGTAGATTTTCGAGAGGTACCCATCCTTCGTCATTGTGGGCGTTTCGACACCAGATCCAGCCGGCTAGAACCTGCGTGCCCGTTACCAGCTCACCAGGCGTAACGGTCAACTCGATCGAATTATAGTCGGTTGTCACCACGGCTCGTGTTTGGTCCGAACTTTTGAGCAGTTGTTCCGGGACCCACGCGCCTACTCCCGTGGCGGTTGTGCACCAGAGCCACGACGACCAGCGGGTATCCCGCCGTCCGATCTCCACTGGCTCCCCACAACGGAACCGAATCCCCTCGTCATAGATTCGCTTGTGCTCCCGGATCACACAATACTCAACGTCCATAGGCATCCTCCCCGTCAGTAGTTTGAGTCCCAACCGATTTCGACGGTGACCCATCGAATTCCTTGGCATGCAGGCAACCGCACCAAGGCTGCCCTGTCCTTGACCGGCTAACGCTCCTGAAAGTTGATGATTGCTGGCAGAAAGTAAAGCCCCGCTCGTGAAGCCGGGAACGAGGTACGTCCTACTCGGGCGCTTGGCCCATCGTCCGCACCATGGCGACGACAGCCTCTTTAAAGGGCGGCAAGTCGTGGCCCACGACTTGCCACACAATCTCCAAGTCGAACCGAGATAGCGGTGAGCCAAGCGGTCTCTCATTCGAGCAATCGAAGACCAGGGGATGCCCGGATACTCGGCCAACAAATCCGCCGGCAGCTCCTTCACGGAGGCCCCGATGAGTTCGAGATTGTGCACAACGCCGTACTGTAGTAGTGGTGACTCGAAAAATGCGCGAGACCCTTGCGCAGCGTACGAGGCGATCCGATCAAGACTCTGGAGAATCTGCTCTAGATAAGCCCGGGGTCGCGCCATCATAACGGAATGCACTCCCGCCGAATTTCTTGGTAAATCGCCGCGGGCAGTCCCCGTTCGGACACCACATCCACCGGACAACCGAGCAGCGCCTCCACAGCGGCCTCGAAACGGAGTAAGTCCAGTAGACTGTGTCCCGGGCGCACGTCGACCACAAAGTCCACATCGCTTCCCTCGGACGCTGTGCCACGCGCCTGCGACCCAAACACCCGAACATCCGCCATCCCGAACCGGTTGGCCAACTCCAGGATTTCCGTGCACCGGTCAGCAATCTCTTGTGGAAGCAATCTCGGATCACCTCCCATGCCTCTTAGTATACACACCCCGGAGTCACGTGAAATCATGTGGGAGATTGTCTGCTGCACTCGCGGCCGCGATCATTAGCGATGTAAAGCAGGTATCGGACGCATCGATGCCGCCATCCCAATGGCGGTACTCGGCAGGAATGGTGTCTCGCTTCTGCTCTTCCATGAGAATGTGATTGGAAAACGTATTGAGGAGGTCAATATACTCTTCGACCGGATAAATGCGTTCCCAATCGAAGTGCCGGATGTCGACGACCTCGAACAGCCCGGCCGCTTCAATCTCACCGCGGGGGCCGAGGCTGCTGCGCGTCTTGGGGTCTGCCCTCACCCAGTGCCTCATAGACCGGTTGAACCTCCCGAAAGAAGGGATCGGCGTCATTCGGAAACACGTGGGCAACCGTCCAAAACGCGAGATATCCGCCGGGCCTCAGGATTTCCCATGCCTTCCTGTACCGAACGTCGGGATCGATCCAGTGCCAAGCGATGGCAGCGAACACCACGTCAAAACCGTTTCCGGTTCCGGGTTGCCAATCCTCGAAGCGCTGCTCGATGATGTTCACCGTCATTGCTGCCATGTTTTGTCGGGCTACTGCGGCCAGCAACGCAATATTATCAAATATTATCACCTCGTGGCCAACTGCCTCATCGTCTTTAATGTCTTCCGGATGACCCAAGGGTTGCATGCACTGCAACAAGGCGGCCAAACTTTGGATCCCGAGGCCCTGGCGGTGCTAAGTCCCTACGGGACAGCCCATGTGAATCGCTTTGGTCACTACGAGTTGGATCTGACACGGCAACCGCCGCCGGTGAATTACACTTTGCTGGGGGACATGGCCAATCCGCGCGGATCCTGATTGGGAATAACTGGCTTGTGATAGTGCTAGAAAAGAATCGTTGCCATATCCTGTGGTGCTTTGGTAACGCGCAATCCCTCACAATTGACCATCGCAATCCGATGTGAGAGGGAGGCTCAAAACCGCTCACACTCCAGGAGTACCGACCTGATCTCAATTTCGCTATGACCTGAGGCAGCTTTTGCGGTTTAGTGAAGACGGGGCTAAGACATTTGTCCAGGGCGCGCCCCAAACTATCGTCGGAAAAATCGGCGGGACGGCGTCCCGCCCCAGTCAGGACCTCCACGTCCGTGGTGACCAAGCGATCCGCCATCCGGTAGAGCGGCGATTTCCCCGCTAACACATCCAGAATCAACAATAAAATGCGCTCCCCTGGGGACACGTGCGTTTGCCGGGTGTCCCAGGGCAACATCTGATTGAGAAGAGGGACGAGGGCGATCTCATCCGCAAACTGGCGAAATAAGGGGGCCGCGCCCACCGTACGGCCTGTCGGCTCTATCAGAGAAATGGTCATAAGACCCTCTTCGCGATGGGGGACGCACACTCCTTTGCGAACTATTCTGACAAGTGAATGGAAATATTTAGGTGCGGAAAACGTGTTCCAGCATATCAATGCCATGGGTGTTTTAGTACAAAAATAGTTTCTTCGGTCGCTCAAACCGCGAAATTTGAGAGAGTAATAATAGCCCAATGAGAGCGAACCGAAATGGAAGAGGCGGGGCGACTTGGATCATGCAATGCGCGCATAACAAGTCAGTTGCCATGGGAGGTGCCGATCTCTTAACCCTAACAAGTGCCCACCATCAGAGTTTGACCGCCATGAATGGCTGCGCTACGCCCCGGACAATCGCTGTGCACTCCGCCAGCCGACAATATTGGCCAGCAATATCAAAGCGAGGGCGGGCAGAAAGAGGTAAGGGGTCATGGATAATTCATTAACTATCAATAGGATAATTCCTACGCCGAGAATTACTTGGGCAGTCCTTGACGTGCGACGCATAGCCCAGATCATTAGGAGTATCGAAACCGCCAAAATCGCCCAGGAATAGTGGGTCACCGTTACGACCCACCCGGGCATTACGGGTGTCGCAGCCATTCCCATCATGCCCGTAGACGCGGAAGCGCCTACAACACCCAACAACGCAGGAAACAGGGAAAACATCATGGCTGAACAACTGACTACGGTGCCCGCGACACCGACGACGGCACCGGCCCGTTCTTGCTTTACCATAGAGGGATCCCACCTTTCTTTGGAGATGGCCCGACGCAAAAGTTCGTAAATAACTAGCCCAATCGGTTTTGCTCCGCGTTTCCCTTATTATTTCTTGGCTCATGGGAAGTGTCAACCCAAGCTGGTTGGCCTTCCAAGCAGCATGTTGTTGACACTCCCCACGGCGGCGGCTTGCACGATGGGTTCGATAATTCGTTCGACAGCACGATTGAATTGTAAGATGATGTGTCGCACTGTATCACCATATTCCAAGATAGGAGGTGGGATTTTTTGAGTCAGACATCTGTGCGGATTACAGATCGGAATTTAACGAAGGATTTGATGAGGTGGGCCAAACGGGCCGCCAAGGCGTTGGAAAATGCTAGTGCCAACTTCGAGCATGTACGGTTGGTGGAAACGTTGCAACATGTCATGATGCACGGCTCAGATAGTCCTATTCACGATGCGGTCCGACGTTTAAGAGCGGAACAGGAAGAGAATGCCGCGGAATTAATCAGCGTTTTTGCAGACGAAACGGCATCGAGCGTATTGGTAGCGGAGGGATTGGCTACAGCCATTCTTGTTCCTGTCGTCATGGATTCGTCTGCAACCATGCGCCAAGCACCGCTAGAAGTTGCCATTCAGGAGATCGTTGTCTGCCTTCGCCGGCACGGGTTGATTGAACGCACAGAGGTCATAAAATTGTGTCCGGTTCTCTTGGACATAGAGATTCTCAGATTGGGATGGTGCCAGCGACATCAGTGGGTCCGAGACCTGGCGGAAGGCAATCTAGATCAGGCAAAGATACCCCCTTTGAACATTAGTCGGACAAGGGTAGGAACAGTGTCGGGACCCCATGTGCAATTTCTAGCCGGTGTAGCCATTGACCCTGGTTCTAGAGAGGAAGACGGTACCGTGCCATTAAGCGATTGGGCTGACTTGGAGGATGATCCGGAGATGGCGGCACGTGCAGACGCTTGGGAAAAGGATGCAGCGACAGCCCTAAGCCACGCGTGCGAACAGGGATTTGTCGCGGTGGGGCTTCCAGGCCACTGGCAGGACGGGCTGGACAGAGGGGTCGCTATGTTAAATGTGGTGCGGTTGGATTGGTACCTCGACGCCGGATCAGAGAATGCGCGCCCATCAGCTAAGATGCCTAGAGGTTATGCGAGCGCTAGACTAGATTGGCAGGGAGGTTCACCGGAGGGCGGATGGGTTATTAGACTGGACGACCATGACAATGACTCTGGAGTGCTATGGTTAGTGACAGGTGAGCGTCATGAGGATATGGGATTTCTGTTAGACAGCTTGTGGCGGCATGGGATTGATCAAATAGTGCTTAACGAAAATGCACGTCCAGGCAAATAATTGGAGACCAAAACGGTGTAGGATAAGGTGTTGATGTCATTCACGCAAGAAACTTCTGGTAGAAAGGAAAAGGTGGGAATAAGGCTGACTGCGTAACGGCTGACAGTGCCCGGGGATTCTCCCGAACGCAGGAGGCGCACGGCTCTGTTCGAAAGGTCATGGCACCCGGCGATGCTTCTCCAGTCGCTGGCCCTGTCGTCCGTAATTAAACGCGATCTCGGGGTAGAGCTAGCCGTCCCCTGTCGGGGACTTCCGAGGGTCGTATTGCGGACCCCACAAGCCTTTTGAACCTGGGCGAGGAGAGACGCTGCGGATGCAGCGCGTGACCAGCCTTTGACGGGGCAGAAAGCAGGACAATTATGGTCTTTGTCTTAGAGCAGCATAAAAAACCGGTCATGCCGTGCTCCGAAAAACTGGCCCGGCAACTCTTGGACCGACAGCGCGCCGTCATTCACAAGATGGTGCCGTTCGCGATTCGTCTGAAAGACCGCCGCGTCGACGACGCGGTGCGGCAAGACCTGACGCTCAAGCTCGATCCCGGTAGCAAAACGACCGGGTTGGGTATTATTCTCGATGGTGGCCACGGTCCGAAGGTAATCCTGTTGGGGGAGATGATCCATAACCCGAGGATTCAAGCCAAGCTGGATCGTCGTTGTGCGGTCCGTTGTAACCGGCGGTTTCGCCACACGCGGTACCGCCCGGCGCGCTTTCCCAATCGCCGTTGCCCGAAAGGTTGGTTGCCGCCGTCGCTGGACACGCTGGGCGATCAGACGCTCCATGCAGTGGCTAAGATGCGGAACCCAGCTCCAATCACGGCGTTGGGCGTCGAACATGTGCCGTTCGACACGCAAAAGATGCAGGACCCAGAGATCCGACGCGTCGAATATCAGCTAGGCACGCTCCTCGGGTATGAAGTGCGGGAATACCTGCTCGACAAATGGGTCCGACATTGCGCCTACTGCGATACCCTGAATGCAGGCTTTCAAATCGATCACGTCTTCCCGAAAGGAGCGGCTCCGACCAGGTGTCAAACTTAGCCCTCGCCTGTCCGGCCTGCAACCGGAGTAAAAACCCCGGGCGGCATCAGCGCGCTCGAGAGCATGCCCCGTCCGCGCAGTGGGATGCGACCTGCATCGAACGGATTCAACGTGATATGAAACCACAGTTCAAAGACGCTGCGATTATGCATGCCACACGCTGGCGGTTATCCCACCAACTCCAGGCAACAGGTCTTCCCCTCGAAGGCGGGTCGGGCGGCTGCATCAAAACCCAGCGCATTCAGCACCAGTTGCCCAAAGAACATTACTATGACGCGCTCTGTGTAGGGACCAGCACGCCCAAGACCTTTACCGTGATGCCAGCGTACGTGGCTGTCTGGTCGGCCAAAGGGCGGGGCTCCCGCCAACGGCGTCGCACGGACCAATATGGTTTTCCCATCCGCTATCTGTCGGGCATAAAAGAGCACTGTGGCTTTCAGACTGGCGGTCTCGTCAAGGCCGTCGTGCCCCACGGACAGTATGCCGGCACTTGGGTGGGTCGAGGCACCGTGAAAGCCAGTGGGTCATTCCGCATCGTGACGGGAATGGGAATCCATCCGACCATTCATTACCGATACTGTCGCGTTCTCCAGCGAGGAAATGGCTGGCAGATTACCCAAGAGCGCGTGAGTATTCCACAGAAGGGAGGAAGCGGCGGTCCTCGCCCCTTCGGTCGTGGATCTCCGAAGGGGGGTACTACGCACGGCCTGAACGCCGAGCTCTCCGCGCCGCGCCGATCTAATGAAAAACTGGGTCATCTTCCTTTGGATCGCCTTTTTGGTAGCCATTGACCAGGGGTCTGAAGTTTGGGCCCGTCGAACTCTTTTGATGGGTCATCCCCGACCGGTTGTGGGTAGCATACTCATGGTTCATCTTCTGTTTAACCAAGGGGCCATGCTAGGGCTAGGATCTAGGTATCCGGCCATCGTGCTATGGGTCGGACTTGTTATGACCACGGGTTTACTGATTGCCGTGTTCAGAGTGCCGTCATACCGCTGGCCTTTGGCAACGATGGCCGGGGGAGCGTTGGGTAATGTTATCAGTCGCCTTATTTACGGCCGGGTTACAGATTTTATTCAACTGAGAGGGTATCCGGGGATTTTTAACCTGTCTGATGTGGCCCTGAGGGCTGGCGTAGTGTGGCTCATCGTTGTGTTGCTGTTTGGTAGAGCTGGGAGTCACCAGAAAGGGTGATGCGCGGTTCCTGCGTAATAGCTCTGACGACATGGCATTCGGTTTTGTCGGTGGGGTGCCCGTGCAATGGCTGTCGCACGGGAGCGCAATCTCAAGCGGCGGTTGACGCCGCATCAAGCTCTGGAGTGCGAATGTCTCAAGCTTTGCTTGCATAGTCATTGTCAATAGCCAAGACCAGGCAAGTGCCAGGAGGTTAGGTATGCATTGTTCTGCCCGACCCCGACCGGGGTTCATAGAAGCCTTTGTCGCTGCTACATCAATGGTGATCGTAGCGTGGTGCCTAATCTCTAACCACGAAATAGCGTGTGTGGCAGTCGCGCTGGCTTTGCCGCTTCTGCTGCCGGGGCTGTTGTCCATCCGACCCCAGGGATCTGGCTCTGACCTCACGATGGGATTTATGACCGGAGGCACTGCTGGCGGCCTTATTGGCGGTGTTGGAGTTCGGATCCTTTGTGCGCCAGCCAGTATGACGCCGATTATGATGGCTAGCATGGCCGGTATGGTGGGTGGCGCCCTTGCTGGGTGGTCCAGAGAGGGATGATGCCCGTTCAAATCCGCCGAGTCTGACAGCTAGCCCTAACCAGGGGATTCCCAGACTCACACAGGACCTCGAGCCAGCCGCCGAGGATTCTCGGATGCGGCCTTTCTCATCCTACGATCCGTCCGGATCCGGGGGCACGTATGAACCCCCAACTCAGCGCGAGTAAAAAAGCGTTTCTCACAAGCGAAAGCGCCCGACACCGAGGTGAAACTGTTTTTGATAGTCGGCACCGTCCAATGTGCGCGGCAAGGTCAAATAGTGCCGCAAGGGTCATATAATTTGGAACGAATGATTACGATTGCGGCCCGCCAGAACGTGCAAGTCGGGGCGTGCGGAGCCTGCATGGACCCATGGGCACTCCCGGATGACCCCTTAATTCTGGCTGTGCAGCGCACCTCGATGATGAATTAAGCCGTTGGACCCTGTGGGCCAACCAGATGATCGTGTACTGATAGAAACCCGGGAACCATTGTGATGGAACTCATTCCCAGTGGCGGGGCTGGTTTCGCGGATCAGAAAGCCGTTGTAAGAGAGGCCCGGTTTGTGGGCGCGACTTTTCAAATTACGGGCTGCGGTCATATGCGCCGTGTCAAGGCCTCTCGTCGCGGTCCAGGCGAAACGGGCCGCGGCGTTGCTGGCCTTGCCCAACAATTTTATATCGATCCGTCGCCCGCCGTTCACGCTGGTAAGGTGGCGATTGGACCCAACTGGGGGCAGCTTGACGCTGTCTGTCGCGAATTGCTTTGTTACATTTTGTGGTACGTCGCTGGGCATGTTTGTGGAGACGATAGAACGTCAGGTCATTCTTCGACCGGGAGAACACATGGTGGAGTTACCATTCGGAACGGAAATATCGACCCGCTGGCTGGCCGTAGCCAGCTGCATCGCGGTTGGACCCGAAGTCATGTTGGCCAAATCCCGGAATCGACCTGGCTCGTTGCTACAGGCCCGTCACAGGTCCGTGTCGGCCTATGGGTAGATTCAGACGTCGTTCGTGCCGCGCAGCAAGTGTGTGACTTGGAATTACTGCGCTATGGCACCGAGCGTATCTTGGCAAGTGCCGGGTTCCTGGCGATGGGGTATGATAAGAAGCCGAGGGCGCAAGGGAGTGGAACGGACCGTGCCGACGAACAACGAGGTGACGTCAGGGGTCTCATGGATGGAGTCCGCGATCTGGTCGGCTGCCCATGCCTTCAATGACGGATATCCGACCCTCTATCTCCCGTTGTTGCCGATGTTGATGCATCGATGGCACTTTTCCGCCGGGCAAGCCGGCCTATTGGCAGGATTGTTGGCCTTGACGACCCAAGCCCTGCAACCTCTGCTCGGTGCGTGGGCCGATCGTCGGGGTGGCCCATGGTTTGTTGTCGGCGGTCTGGTGGTGGGCAGTGTAGGCAACGCCCTAGCCCTGGCATGGGCGCCCAGCTACGCTGTTTTTGCGGCGGCGTTGATGCTGGGCGGTGTAGGTAACGCTGCGTTTCATCCGCACATGGCGGCCCTGGTCAGCCGAAATCAGAAGACGCATCGAGGCCGCTCCTTGAGTGGATGGATGGTCAGTGGCATGATCGGACACAGTGTGGCTCCTTTGGCTGTTGTGGCGCTATGGCACGGGTGGGGATCATGGGGGGTGGCGAGTTTGGCATTGCCGGGGTTGTTAGCAGCCGGGGCGCTGTACTTTTCTGCTCGAACGATTCCGCGTCCTGACCTGTCACGGTACCGGGCACCGCGTATTTCATGGCGCGCGGTGTGGCAGCGGGGCCGGGGATTTGGTGTGCTCATTGTGTTGCGAAATTTGGGAGCCGCGAGCCTGCTCACGCTGCTACCGCTGGTGTGGCAACAGCGGGGCGGCAGTCCAATGCAAACCGGCGCGGTACTGGCAGTCGCCTATGCCGCCGGAATGATAGGGAATCTCTTAGGTGGATCGGTCTCAGACGCTTGGGGGGTGCGTCCAGTGTTGGTGGGGTCCCTAATCGGGGCGAGCATTTCCGCAGCAGTAGGCGGCGCGGCCACATCCGGCACCGGCTGGGCGTTTTGGGCCGCTGTGGCCGTCTGGGGTTTTACCGTGAACGGGGCGGGGGCGGCGATGCTTGTCTATGGTCAGTCGCTATTTCCAAACAAGTTAGGGTTGGCATCTGGACTGACTATGGGTCTTGGCAATACGGTCGGAGCCTTCGGAGCCTGGGCGGTGGGAACTGTGGCCCAATGGCACGGTATGTCCATCGCTATCGATGTCGCCGCGGGATGTTTAATATTAGGGGTGGTCCCGACCTTGGTGTCCATTAAGGACGTCAAGGACTTGCTCCCGGGGGGATAATTGCCTATTGCGCATCGTGCCGGGGCGAAATCCATGACAGGTGTCGTAGTCGCCGCGGCTATGAACGGGACGTTTGTGCTCACTTTCTTCAGTGCCCTGGACTGCGAGGTTTCCCAGCAAGTGGAGTGATGCGATAAATTCCGCTCAATTCAGCCGCATATGATGAGGTCACTCAAGGTCCATATCCACGGCTACACCCGGTACCCTAAAGGCCAAAACATCCGGTGCATTCTTGGTATCAACGAGTTCTCGCTGAGCGGCACGGCATCGAGTTTGCCGATCCGTTGCGATAGCTGCCCGGGGAAGTTAACTTGTTGACAGTTAGCTCAGTCGAACGAAGGTTCTTGGCATGTCGACCTGTGCTTGTTGGCAGGCGCGTACGAATATCACTGGACGGCGCTCGCGTCTTCTTAGGCGGGAGTGCGCTTATGGGAGGCTGACCGTAGCGTCGTTCGTCTATGTTGCCGCGAGCCAGCCTGGGGGTCAACCCTCGGCTATACACGTAGAATCGACATTGGCGAGAGCTTGTCGGGCATCGCGACTTTCTTGTTCATCGGTTCTTCTGCACGGGGTGCGGGTGTCGACGGCCCGTGTGCTAAATGCGGCCACCCTCAAGGTTGGCATGTGGTTGCAATGCGCGATGCGAATGGCACCCTGTCTCATCATGGAGCCCTGTCGGTGGTATCGGGCAGCACCGAATGATTTCATAACTTGTTGTAATGGGAGGAACGGCGTTGATTATTGTTAAGATGGTAGCTCTCGTGTTGTCCCTAGGCATGGACACGGTGATGGTGTCTATTTCGATGGGATTTCGTCAGACCCGGGGCACGGTCAAAATCGCGCTCACCTTTGTGGGCGCCGAAGCCGTGATGCCGATCTTCGGTTTGGTCGTCGGGCAGACGGCGGGCCGCGCCATCGGAGACTGGGCGTCGCTGATTGGGGGACTCGCCCTGCTGGGCGTGGCGGTGTGGCTGATCTTTTTCGAGGATGAGGACGACGAAGAAGAAAAACTTGAGAACGATCTGGCCGGGTGGACGCTCATCCTCACCGCACTCAGTATTAGTCTGGATGAGCTAGCCGTTGGGTTCTCCATCGGGATGATCGGCGTTCCGGTGGCCTTAACGATTATCCTCATCGCGTTACAGGCGTTCATCTTCACGCTCGTGGGCCTCACCTTTGGAGCAAATCTCAAGCGCTACCTTGGGGAATGGGCGGAGAAGTTCGCGGGCCTCATTCTCGGGATGTTGGGGATTTGGATTACCAGCGATGCGATGGTGCACTTGCTTCATCGTTGACGCGGATTCATGCACGCGTCCCGAACGGGCGATTGCGTTCATCTGCTATCGCGGTGGCCCGCCTACCGCACGTCGTTGGAGGTCGTGAGTCAGCCGGCCGACCATGGGTGCCTGGTGCCATACGGGGCCCTAGCAGAATCCTTAGAGGAATCCTTGCCGGATGCCTTATTCGCGGAATTAGCCTCCCGGAGTGTTGTGTATGATGGCATCCTGCTTAACCGTCACCGGTGCCTGTTGACGGACCGCTGGCGGGCATTTGCTGTTTTGGCTAATTCTTTTTGTCATGGGTTTGACTCATTGCACGGTCATCGTAACGTTCGGATGGGGAGTGAAGGGTGCAAACTCGGGGTTCTGCCAGGGTCATTCGCGTTTTGGTGGAGGCCATGGGCTTTCGCCGTACACCCAACGCGAATCCCAGCCCCTGGGGCTGATTCTGCGGTGTTCCGGGGGGCACGGATCGACCGACTTTGGTGGCAGTCGGGTTGGTTGACGTGATGACATTTAGCATTAGCGCCAACACTTTGCTGCCTTCGAGGACGAGACGACGTCTCCACCGCTCGGGGTGCAACTGTCTGTGATTGGGTCACCCGAGGATTTCTTCTGGAAGCTCTGCGATGTCTTCCGGACGGAGCCGGTCCTGCAGCGGGCCTATGACGCCCTGAAACAGCAATACGAGGGCGCCCCATGGACGTGTATCGGGAGGCCAAAGCGCAGTTTATGGAGGCCGCTATGGCGACGGAGGCGCTTCGACCTATGGGCTGAGGGATGTTATCACCTTTCAGCATCGACTCGACGTAGCAATGTTGTGGACATCATTGAGCGAATGAAGTGCGGCAGGGGATATGTGCTTTAGTGGTTCCGGCTTCGTTGAGCGATCAGTGTAAGTTTGAAAATAAGAGGTTGGAGACGCATGACGCCATTTCAGCACACGGTCTCGACGGAGCAGGAGTTACGCGAGATTTTGGGGGAACCTTTCCCACTCGTCTCCCACTCGTCCAAAATAAGGTCATTGACCGGTTGGATAGCCATTGTCGGACCTTTATCCATTGTTGGCGCTAATGCTATTTGTCATCACTTCGACTAACAAACCTGTCACCAAATTTGCCAGGTATTCCCGGCCCAGAGGAGTCTGGTAACCCCCCAAAAAATCAGCCATAGGGCTGGGATTCGCGTTGCCGAACGGCTGAAGTCCGCAGCCTACGGCAACCGCGAATGCGACTAGGAAGGCGTAGGGTGTTCCGACCATTCTCACACAATCTCAAACTGGGACTGGGGAAAACAGAAGCCATGATGACAACTTAATTAGTCAAACCAATGACAAAATAAGTTAGCCTCAACACTCCGGTATACACCTGACCATGCCCCCCACAGGTTCGTGGGGACAACATTCCACACTGGTACGACCTTTTTCCTTTGCATAGGGTAAATTTATTTTAGCGCGTTGCCTTAGGTCAGCACGGACGGCCTCCTTTAAGCTTTAGCAGACCCCCTCACCGAGCCATCCCACAATCGGTTGTCGAGGCTAACTCTGCCTTTTATCAGGAACGCCCAGCCTTTCCGGTGGATGAGCGTCCTGATTGAGTTGCGTAGCAACCAACAAATTGACCCGGGTCTCGGGATCGCCGAGGTTAAGGGGTGCCAATATTTCTTGGATGTGGTCCAGACGATAGCGAATGGTATTGGGATGAACAAAAAGAATCCGGGCCGCTTGAGCAATAGTCGGCACCGATAGGTACACACCCAGGGTATGTACCAGGTCCACTCCATGTTGCTCGTCATAGTGCACCAAAGGACCAATCCACGCTTCGACAAAGACTTGCCAAGCGATTCTCATTTCGGGAATTTGGAAGATCTGTTTGGCTGGGGGACGACCGAGGAAACGCGTGAGCCCATCGGGCTTGTTACGCTCAGACTCCATCAAGGCTTCTTGGATGCGAGTCATAGACGTCAAAACAGCCCCGCCCTCGGATTCAACGCCAACCCCGATGATAGACAACGGCTGACCAAGTTGAGCTGCGATCTCCTTACGGAAAGACTCGACGGCGTCGGGCAGGCTGGGTTGGGACAGCCACACCCAAATCGTGCGTCCTTCGATTGCCAGCTCGACGTGAAAGTAACGGCGCACGGCGCGAGCCAGCGCCCGACCCGACCGGGTCAGAGCTTGGCTTTGGGATAGGCGAATTCCCCAGATTTGGGCAATGATCTTTTCAAAACCGTGAGTGGTGCGCTCCGACCAGATTGCATCGCGATCTTCCGAACTGCTGATGAACCGGTTCCACCACTGCTGGCGCTCTTGGAAGCGGGTGTCGTTGAGGGTGACATCCATATGCATTAGTAGCCGTACCGTTTGAATCAGGTGCGGGTAAATTTTGTCTAGCGCCCCGCTGACGCCCACCCAAATCCGCAATGTGCCCGGTTCTAGACCATCTAGGGCAATCATACGCGCCGGATCGCGCTCGGGGATTTCAGACGATTGGCGCAATAGCTGTCCCCAAGCGTCGGTTAGCTGGATTTGGATGTCGTGATCAGCCAATCCCGCCAATAAGTGGTTCCAACTGCCTTGACGGCGGGCTAATTTGAGCAGGCGCAAGAGATTTTGCGTCTTAGGGTCGTCCGTGAATCGGGCCATCGTAGCAGAATGCGAATAAGGACTGGCACTCTGAGCCGACATTACTACCGCCCGGATCGATCGCACATACCGCTGAAACGCATACAAGGCCAACGGCGAGGGAACGCCGGCTTGATAGAACCAGGCATAAAGCACGCCATTGAGCCCCTCGGTAGCATGCCACGGAACCACCATGCCCCCACGCAGTCGTTCTGAGCGCACCAGCGTTCGTTCGCCATGGTCTCGCCACGGCGATGCCTCGTAATCGGACACGACCGCACTCTCCTGGGTGTCGTTGACAAAGACGCCCAGTCCGCGTGTCATGGGGGGAATAGTGAGTTCGCACAAAGGATGAGAAAGACCGCTGGTATATGTAATCTCCAACGCCGAAGAACCCGGCTGCTGAACCGCTAGCCAAATCACCGGGGCCCGCACAATAACTTCGGCGCCCTGAGTCACAAAAGCCTGAAGTTCCGCCGAACTTTGGTGTCCAGCGTGAACTGCCAGCCACAGCGTGTTCCAGACTTGGTCTAGCGACTCGATCGATTCCCACCAAACCCGACGCCATCGTTCGGACAACGCCTCCAACGCGATGGAAGGGAGTTTTAGAGCACGATCTCCTCGAATTGTCAGTTCCGGCACCACATCCGGAAAGATAGTGCTGGCAATGCGATATCGCCGCAATCCTGGGCTGTCCGCCTCAAAATCATCCGAGGCAATCGTGACGGGCTGTCCGTAGGGAGCCGGCCACCATAGACTGAACGGAGCGCCGACCAGTTGTCGCAGCAACGGACCACATTTCCCAAGATCCCAATGCCCTCCCGATCCGGATAGCGCCATCCAAATTCGATGCGAGTCCGATCCGTCATCCATGAGATCCTCTCCTTGATAGCACTCACAGGCGAATCCACGGCAAACAACGCGTTATCTACGGTTGTGGAAAAGTTACAATTACCAGTCTTATGGCACTTTAAAGTTTGTCCCATTGGTCCAGGCTCTCATATCATAGCATACGCAATAATCGGAAAATGAAGGGGCCGGTACACCGTGAGGAAAAATGACGGCATCCGCCCAACGTTGGGGCTGATGGGGTGTTTTCAGCCTCAACTTTGAAAACGCCCAGTTCCACCTTGGCCTGTAGCTAAAGGCGGCCGACAGCCGCCATGGCGCGAGAAATCTCTTGGTCCTCACTTTTGCCGCATCAGACATCTGCGTGGAGGAGGCAAGTCGATCCGCACAAGTGTTCGAGATTAACCCGCTTAGGCATGTTGGTATCAGTGCTGGAAAACATCGTGTCGATCGAAAGGGGACAAAATCCATGAATGTGGCGCAAGCCCTTTATGAAGCGGTAATCCAATTTCCTGAACGACAAGCGTTGAGTGATGGTCAAGTGACGCTGACATATCAGGAATTTCACCAACGCTCCCTGGCGGTGGCGAGATTCCTTCAAAAGTCCGGCATGCAGCCCGGCGATCGCCTCGCCTCATGGCTCCCTAATGTAACGGAGGCTATGGTGTTGGCTTATGCAACCTGGTGGGTAGGGGCAGTTTTTGTGCCGCTCAATACACGCTGGAGCGTGACCGAATTGGCGGATGTGCTCGCCGACGCGAAGCCGCAGTTTCTAGCGATATTGGACCAGGATCGCGAGCGCATAATCGGCGCCCATCTAGACATTCCCATCATTGAAGTGGGGGACGGTCCCGCTCAGCCACAGAATGTTCGCACCATCGTAGAACGGTTTCACGCCCCTGCCGCACCGCTGCCACTGGCTCCCCGGCGCGACGATCAGGCTGCGCTGTTGATGTATACCAGTGGCACGACGGGTCGCCCTAAAGGCGTGATTCAAACCCATCGCAATAATTCGGCGGCCATTGCCATGGTTCACGAGAGTTGGCAAATTACGCATCGGGACCGATTTCTGACCGCGGTTCCACTATTTCATGTGGGGGGAATGCAGTGTGCCGCGCTACCGGGGTTGACAGCCGGGGCGCAAGTGACTCTAGTCCCCGGTTGGTCCGCAGCAGGCTGGCTCAACATCGCGGCAGCCACTCGCCCCACCATCACGGGGCTGGTAACCACGATGCTGGTGGACCTCATTCGGTGGGCTGAAACCGGAGGGGGCCGCCAACCGAACCTTGACTCCTTGCGGGTAGCGGCGATGGGTGGATCGCCAACCCCTCCCGCCATCGTGGAGAAATTCCGTCAGGTGTTTGGGGTGAAGTTGACAGAATTATATGGTCAGACCGAACTCACCGGACTGTCGGTCACATACCGGGCGGACGAAGACTGGCGACCCGGTTCGATGGGTCGCGCCCAATCGCAGGTTTTAGATTCGGCATTATACCTGGAGGGCCGCGCAATCAGCCCTCCACCCCCCAACGCAATTGGCGAGCTTTTGTTCCGGGGCGAGACAATTAGCCCCGGCTATTGGGGTCAGAGCGAACTGACCGATGCGCGAAGGATAGACGGGTGGTTCCGGACGGGAGACATCGTCAGCATCGACAACGAAGGATATCTGTTTTACCGTGACCGGGTCGACGACATGATTGTCAGCGGGGGCGAAAACATCTACCCGGCAGAGGTGGAAGCAGCACTTTCGGAAATCCCAGGCATTTCTCAGGTGGCGGTCATTGGAACTCCTCACCCGCGTTGGGGTCAGCAGGTCACGGCGCTGGTGGTGGCTGACAATCCGGAATTGACAGCGGACGATATTCTCGCCCACATTGAACAGCGCCACTCTCTATCGGCATATAAACGCCCGCGCCGGATTGACATGGTATCCAGCCTACCCCGTACTGGCAGCGGGAAGGTTAATAAGGTTCAACTTAAGCAACAATATAGCGCGACCGAAGATAAAAGGTGATCCCGGATTGCCCCTGTTTGCTGCGGTACATGACTCGTTTCACGATCGGTAGCGCGATTATCAGCCAATGAGTCCACCGCTTTGTCAAACGCGCCGTAAAACCCCTAGTTTCAACTCTGGGGGTAACAGGCGCTCGCTGTCAGGTTGTTGGCGCTAATACTAATTGTCATCACTTCAACTAACCTGATTGCCAGCAAAATCGGCTCTTGCTCATCGAGTGTTCTTCAGGTTGTGGCGTGGTTTTTAGTGTGGGATAGGACAAGTGGGCAGGTGGTTCCGAAGCAATGCGCCGAGCCCTGGGTAAATATGAGTGCCTCCGCCTAAGT